>JANQUM010000037.1 GCA_030731175.1 Spirosomataceae bacterium | reverse complement strand
GGGCGGGGATACCCGAAAACATTAAAGACAAGGTTTTCCAACCGTTTTTTACCACAAAACCAACCGGAAAAGGTACAGGTTTGGGCTTGAGCCTTGCCTACGATATTGTCAAAGCCCACGGTGGGGAGTTGAAGCTTAAAAGCAAAGTTGACGAAGGAACAGAATTTATGATAACTTTACCAATTCAATAAATTAAATCAGCAACTATAGACACCCGAAATACACATTTTCCGCATGAAAATTTACTCAAAATACTTCGTCCTGTTGCTCCTTTTTGCCGTAAACGTAGCCTTCGCACAAGACCGTGAGTACGCCGGCGGTGCCGTAAAAATTAGTGACTCAAATGGTATAAAACGTGACAAATCGGACACGCTTTCTTTAAATGATGAAGAAAAAAGTATCGTGTTAGGTTTGAAGTGGAAATTGAGATTTCAGGACGATTCTACTTTCAAATCAGCGACTTACAACGATAAATCCTGGAAAACAATAACCTTAGATAAAGAATATAATCAGCTCAAAGAATTAAAATCCGACACCGTCGGGTGGCTCAGGAGAAGCATAATAATTGATTCGGCAACGGCTAACATTCCGCTGCTGTTTAAAATAAGTGCGGCGGGTGCGTATGAGTTTTACGTGGACGGAAAGTTATTGGGGACTTTCGGAAAAATTGACAAAAAAGAAAGGGAAACACTCGTTAATTTATTAGAAGAGCAATATTCACATCAATTTGATGCTGCTGGCAAACATCAATTAGCGTTCAGGTTTCTTTTTGACCATACGGCAAAATTAAATAGCAACGCCGATATTAAATTCCTTGAAGTAGTGATGCAAAGGTCAGACCACAACAGAATCAAAAGAGGCTACGAAGTATATGAAGCCAAGGGTATTTTAACGGGGCTTTTTCTACTTGCCGCGGTGATCCACTGGTTTTTCTTTTTCCAATTTAAAACTGATAAACGAGATTCATATAATTTATTTGCTTTCATATCAATGCTATTATTTGGTATGTATAGTTACATCAGTTCGCCGTCTATACACACCTACTCATTAGATCGGTTCGTTGCCCGTGAATCATTAGAATCACTATTTTTTGTTGCTGCCCACTGCATGTTACTTATTGCGGTACATAAATACCTCGCCCAAAAAAGTAATAAGTTACTGTGGATTTCGGTCGGCGTTATTTTTACTTTCGGCTTCATCTGCAACTTTTTAATAGACGGTCAATATGCCGATTACGCTGACTTAGCCAGCATAATATTATTACTTGGTTTTTACACTCTTATGCTAATTGTAGCGAAGCGGCAGAAGGCGAAATCAATCAAAACACTCTTAAATGCTCTGCTATATTTTCTTGTAGTTTTTTCGGTAATTGTTTTAATATTTATCACCGTTGCGACCGTTTCTGCAATTAATGGTTACGATATGAATCGAAATTTAGATTCATTCCTTTCATTGTTTTTCACTACTATTTTGGCTGGACCACAACTTGCCGTTTCCTTTGCTATATCGGCAGATCTCGCCAAAGAATTTGTACAAACAAACAAAACATTAAATAAAAAGATTGAAGAAATTGAACACCTCTCAAACGAAAAAGAAGAAATTTTAACAAAGCAAAATGAAACACTGGAAAATTTAGTTTCGCAACGTACCGCCGAACTAAATCAGACCGTAAACAATCTCAAAGCAACGCAAGCCCAATTAGTGCAATCTGAAAAACTGGCTTCACTCGGTGAATTGACTGCCGGAATTGCCCACGAAATTCAGAATCCGTTGAATTTCGTGAATAATTTCTCGGAAGTCAGCGTCGAATTGATTGACGAAATGAACGAAGAACTCGAAAAAGGCGACCTCGAAGAAGTAAAATTTATTGCTACTGATTTAAAGCAGAATTTAGAGAAAATAAACCACCACGGCTTGCGGGCAAGTAGCATAGTAAAAGGAATGCTGGAACACTCTCGTACAAGCGACGGTAACAAAGAATTGACGGATATAAACGTCCTCGCAGATGAATACCTCCGCCTCGCTTACCACGGCTTGCGGGCAAAAGACCGGACATTCAACGCTAAACTCGAAACCGCCTTTGCCGAAGATTTACCGCAAGTGAACATCATAAAGCAAGACATTGGGCGAGTACTACTCAACATTATAAACAACGCGTTTCAAGCGGTGGATGAAAAAACTAAAAATCAATCAGAAGAGGCTCCTAATAAGTACGAGCCATGCGTTTCAGTGAGTACTGTAGTTGAAAAAAATAACGTAGTTATCAGAATAAAAGACAACGCAGATGGCATTCCTGATGCCATAAAAGACAAAGTATTTCAGCCATTTTTTACAACAAAACCAACCGGAAAAGGAACGGGATTGGGCATGAGCCTGGCATACGATATTATTACGAAAGCCCACAACGGGACGCTAACTTTTGAAAGCGAGAACAACGTGGGAACAACGTTCGTTATTTCGTTGCCACTTGACACTAAAATCTAAATAAAAGCCCTAATTTGCAACTATGAAAATACTAGTAGTAGATGATGAACAAGACGTCAAAGACTTGTTTTTACAGCGATTCAGAAAAGAAATCAGGTCAGGAATTGTGACCTTTGAGTTCGCGTTTTCGGGCGAAGAAGCAGTAGAGTTTCTGGACGGGCATCAGCAAGAAGCAGTCCTGATTTTATCAGATATAAATATGCCCGGAATGTCTGGCTTAGATTTACTGAAGAAAATAAAACAAGACTACGTTGATCCCCCGCCCACCCCTACTGTTATGATGATAACGGCGTATGGTGACGAAGAAAACTTCAATCACGCGAAGAGCCTCGGTGCAGATGACTTTTTGACAAAACCACTTGACTTCAATCAACTCAAAGAAAAACTTAACTTAACGACAAAATGACAAAAGTTTTAGTCGTAGATGACGAAACGGATTTAGAAATCCTGATAAAACAAAAATTTCGAAGGAGTATACGAGAGAATAAATACGCTTTTGAATTTGCGTTAAACGGTTTTGAAGCTCTAAAAAAAATCGAGGAAAACCCCGACATTGATTTCGTTTTGAGCGACATCAATATGCCCGAAATGGACGGCTTGACGCTGCTCACTAAGCTCCACGAGAACCATCCGTTAATAAAAGCGGTCATCATTTCTGCTTACGGCGACATGCAAAACATCAGAGTGGCAATGAACCGTGGGGCGTTTGACTTCATCACAAAACCCATAAATTTTGATGATTTGTCATTGACAATGGAGAAAACCATGAGTCATATTGACGAAATACGCAAAACACTGAAAGCTGTAAAAGAGAACAATATTTTACGAATGTACGTGGACGAAAACGTGCTAAATTTCATGGGAAACCGTGAATACGAAGCATCATTGACGGCAAACGAAAACATTGAGGCAACCATCGTATTTATTGATATTTGCGGTTTTACGAAAATCAGCGAAACTGCCCCTGCCGAAACGGTCGTAAATTTATTAAACCACTATTTTGATGTAATCGTAACCGAAATTATTGAACACGGCGGTTACATTGATAAATTTATCGGTGATGCCGTGATGGCGGTATTCAAAGGCGAGTTTCACCTTGATAAAGCTATTGAAGCCTCTTTGGCAGTTCGTACTAAAATTGAAGCTTTGCCAACTTCGCCTGAAGGAATTGACTTTTCACCAAAAGTTTCGATTGGAATAAATACAGGAGAAATGATTTCGGGAAATATTGGCTCGGCGAGTTTGAAGCGATTGGATTATACCGTGATCGGCGATACCGTAAATACAGCACAGCGGTTGGAGTCTGCCGCTCAACCAAATCAAATTCTAATTAACGAAGCATCTTACCAAAAAGTAAAAGATTCTTTTAACTGCAAAAAAGTTGGCGAAGTTTCCCTGAAAAATAAAGCTTTACCCGCTACCGTATATGAGGTCTTAGACTGATATTCAAATCACGCCCATTTGTGCCTTCAATTTATTTAGGTTGTTGATTTTCCTGAATTCTTTGTAGCGTTTGCAAAAAGAAGTGTGGTACTTGTGATTGCCGATAAAATTTACCTGAATATCGTTCCACTTCTTACGGGTAAATTCAGGAATAAAATGGCGAAGTTCTTGAAATAAATACTCGCCTACTTCTTCAAATAAAGTTGTACTGAGATATTCCAGATCCGCATCTGCGAGTATTCTGGCGGCATGAGAAGTGGGTTCCTGAGGAATTTTAGTCGCCCGAATCATTTCTGCAATTTCTTCAATCTGAGTTTCAGAAAACCCATAATTAAAGAGGTCGTTTCGCATGATTTCGCAGCCTTTTTCCTCGTGATTTTCTGGTCCAAAAATAAAACCGACGTCATGGTACAAAGCCGCAATTTTCAGCAACTCCAACTCAATTTGGGGTAAATTTTCTTTTTCGGCAATATATATTGCTTTCTTCAACACGTATTTTGTGTGAGCTACCGAATGGTAAGTCAAATGTGGGGACAATTCAGCGGTGAGGCGTGAAATTACTTGTTGATATATTTTATCGAACTCCAATTTTTTAGTGTTTACGGACTCTTTTCACAATACCTCCGCTCACTTCTTTGGTACTTTGAATGTAAATAAATGCATGCGGGTCAACGGCGAAAATAGCTTTTTTTAGCTTGAAAACTTCGAGTCGGGTTACAACTGTTACAATAATATCTGTGTCTGCTTTTATCTCAAAACTTCCGGGAAGGTAGCCGCGTTCACCTTTATAGACAGTAATTGCTTTGTCGAAGTCATTGACAATTACAGATTTAATCGTATCGTAGTCTTTTGAAATAATACTTAACGATGTAAATTCTTCAAAACCATCAACCACATATCCCGAAACCATCAATGCCGTAAAATAAGTAAGGATTGAGTACATCGCCGTTTCGATGCCGAGTTTGTAAGCCGCAAATAAGAAAATAATGGTATTTATTGCCATGATAACCTCCGCTGCAGAAATCGCCGATTTTTGGTTTGAATATTCAGCCAAGACTTCTAAACCGTCAATAACTCCTCCTCCCCGAATAACAAAACCAATACCCAAACCAATGAACAAGCCGCCAAAAACGGCAATCAAAATACGGTCGTGAGTAATTGTCGGAATTTCTAAAAAACTAAGCAATACCGCTAATAGTAAAACCGCAAACAAGGAGTGAATGGCGAAAACCTTGCCAATCTTGCGGTACCCCATGTAAATCAACGGGAGGTTAAACAAAACCAAAGGCACATACACTTCAATATGAAAGATTTCGTGCAAAAGAATGGAAATTCCGGTAATTCCACCATCAAGTAAATGATTCGGAATCATGAAACCTTTGATGGCAATTACGCCGCACACAGCACCAAGGATGATAAATGAAATGGATTTGAAAGAAAATATCTCTTTCCAGTCTAAAGATTCTTTTGCCGACACGATTTGCGTTTTTGTTTCGTAAAAATCAAAATTACAACTTTTTTATCATCAGGTTCTTCCAATACACTTTTATTCCGCCGCCGTCGTGAATTTGCAGAGCGATTGAACCCGTAGCATCACCAATTTTTTCGTCCGTAATTGTTACCATTTCAATTCCGTTAAGATACGAGGTAACTTTATCGTCAATTGCGGTTATTTTCATGGTATTCCACTCTCCCATTTTGAGAGCTTTATCTTTTTCGGGTGCTGGCTTTATCAACCACCCACGTCCATAAGATTCATAAATTCCACCCGAATTGCTTCCCGGAGGTGCTACTTCGCACTGCCAACCCGTAATTTTCGTTCCCTCAACACTCGAACGAAAAAAAATGCCGCTATTCCCGTTAGCTTCTTGTTTGAAATCAATATTCAACTCAAAATCTTTGAACGTTTCATTTGTTCCTAAATAGCCGTAGCCTTTATCTGGACCGCTTTCGCAAACTAAAAGTCCGTCTTCTACGTACCACTTTTCTGTGCCGAAGATTGTCCAGCCGTTAAGGTTTTTACCGTTGAACAACGACTGCGTTTTTGCTTTTTGGGCAGGAAGTTGGCACGCCGAAACAAGTATAATAGCCAGAAATAATAGGTTTTTCATAGTTATTTTTTGGTTGAAATTAAGCTCAAATATTATTCTTCGAGAACTTTTGAAACAGTCGTGCTAAAACCTTCAACTGCGGTAGAAATCACTATTTCGTCGTCAAAATAATGCGTGCCACCCACAAATTTGCCGTTTTCAAGATTATACTGCAAAATATATTCGTCAGTTGGGTGAACAATCCAATATTCTTTCACGCCGTTTTCTTCGTAAACCTCTTTCTTTTCTTTCATTTCCTTTTTGGTATTTCCTGGAGAAAGGATCTCGATAATCAAATCAGGAGCACCAACACATCCGGCATCGTCCAATTTTTCTAAATCACAAATTACGCAAATATCTGGTTGCACAACGGTATGGATTTTACCGCTTTTATCTTTTTTTCGTGGAGTTAATCGCACGTCAAAAGGAGCTGCATAAACTTTGCATTTTTTCTCCAAAAGAAAGTTTCCAAGAATTCTTGACAGATTTTGTGAAGTTTCCTGATGCTTCCGGTTTGGAGCGGGAGACATTGCGTAAATTTTACCCTTAATTAACTCTAAACGTTCTTGAAACGTCCATTTTAAGTAATCAGCGTACGTATATTTTTTTGAAAGATCGAGTTCTTGAAAAGTCATTGCTATTAATAGTTAGATAAACTGAATATATCAGTGATTCTTCCGTTACGCTAAGTTATGCAAAAAGACAATAGAATCAACAAACCAAAAACGCTACCGTAAAATACGTTGGAATTACTGTTTCTCAGCCCAAGCATCCATTTTCCGTTCCAAAACTTCCAGCGGCAAACAGCCACTGTTCAGAAGTTCATCGTGAAAAGCGGCGAGGTTGAATTTTTCACCTAATTGCTTTTGGTATTTTTTTCTGAGTTCGATTATTTTCAACTGACCAATTTTGTAGGATAACGCCTGCCCCGGAATTGCCATATAGCGTTCAATTTCCATCGTAGCGTATTCGGGAGCAGCAGGTTCGTTTTTGAGCATATACGCAATTGCTTCTTCGCGAGTCCAGTTTTTGTTGTGTAACCCAACGTCAACCACTAACCGGATTGCCCGGTGCATTTCGTCACCCAAAGCACCCATATATTGATACGGATTGGTGTAAAGTCCGAGTTCTTTACCGAGAGATTCGCAGTATAACGCCCAACCTTCACCATAAGCTCCATACCAGCCAAAACGCATAAATTTAGGTAATTTCAGGTTTTCTTGTTGCAACGAAACCTGATAGTGATGCCCCGGAATTGCCTCGTGTAAAAACAGCGATTCCATTCCCGAAGTAAAATTAAACGTTTTAGCGTCGGGAATTGGCACGTAGAAAATACCCGGACGTGAGCCATCGGGCGTTCCTTGATTATATTCGGCACTTGCAGTTGCTTCACGAAACGCTTCTGTTCTACGAATCTCAAACGCAGTTTTTGGATTTGTTGTGAAAATTTTCGCTACGTTCGGTAGCACTTTTTGGTGAATTTCCTCAAAAGCTGCGAGTACTTCGTCGGGCGTTTGATATGGATAAAATTGCTTATCGGCTTTTAAATACGCAAAAAACGAATTCAAATCGCCCGTGAAACCAACCTCTTTCTTAACTTTTTCCATTTCCGCTTTTATGCGGGCTACTTCGCTCGTTCCGATTTCATAAATTTCTTCTGGTGTGAGTTGCGTAGTTGTCCATTGCTTTATGAGATGCTTGTAGTATTCGTCGCCGTTCGGTACGTTTGCAATACCAGAAGATGACCTCGCACGAAAGATATACTCGTTTTTAAGAAAATCGTGCAACTTTTTATACGACGGCACAACTTTCTCCCGAATCATCTTTTTGTACATTCCCGTAAGTTTAATACGCTCTGATTCTGTGAAATTTTCGGGGAATTTATTTATCGGGCCGTAAAACAGACTTTCGGTTGGATCTTCGACCACAAAACCGTTCATTTGCGGAATCATTTTCGTAACCAACGCTTTCGGCAGAACGTATTCATTGGCCATTCCTTGCTTGAAATTCACGATTGCAGTATCAGCCCAAACCGAAAATTTGTCCAATCTTTTGAGCCAATTTTCGTAGTCTTTCACTGTTTCAAAAGGCTGCGAGCCATCGCCACTGCCTAACTGGCCCAGCGTGAGAGGCAAACCCCAAAACTGGTCAAACGGGATAAAGTGCGTATTGAAGCCCAATTCGCCAATGCTATTTTTGAGGGTATATAAAAACGTGTCATACGTGATTTTATCTCCACTATTTAGTTCCTCACGGTTTATTTCGAGGAGGTCATTAAGGTACTTTTGGTAAAATTCGAGCTTTTTTGCTCGGTATTCCGTCGAAATATCGATTGGCAGTTGGTCGTTGTAGCGGTTATCCCCTTGCCCTGTTGCTTCAAGCGGGTGCAATTTGAGGTATGCTTCGTAGTAGCTTTCGTAAATTGTGGCAAGTGCTTCGTTATCTTCCTGATTTCTGAAATTGTCTTTGTCTTTTAAACAGCCTGACAGTAAAAGTACAGCAAAGGCGGCGGCAAATAATTTGGTCATGTATCTAAGTTAAATTTGGGTATCTATGCTTAGTATTTTCCACGAATCGTTTTGTCGAATGAGCGTGAATGCATTCACGCCGCAATGACTGAAATTGTTGTTCACAAAAAATGAATAAGGCGTCCACACCGTTGCCATATCGCCGTCAATTTTTATATCGTAACCGCTCAAGCGTTCGTCAAGTTGCACGCCTGCCCGCTTTGTCCCAACGCTTTTTATAAACGCCGCCATTTCCGTTTTGCTGATTATGACGTTCCCATCCTTATTATTTTGGATGGTTTGAAGCGTGCAGGTTTGATGCACAATTGGCTGAATAAGCAACGAATCATTCGCACGGATGCCGTCAAATAATTGGTCAATAGTCGATTTTATTTCAGTTTCGCCGGACAGCTGACCAAACGAGATAACTCTCGAAAGTAAAACGATTCCGAATATTAAAAGAAATTTTTTCATGATATATTATAGCATATTAAGTTGAGTTTTCTTCAGCTAAAAACAAGTATCTTTTTGCGAAAATCGCTTCGCTAAAAACCATGCCAAGTCATTTAATTACGAATACAATAAGTAAATAACTTACTGATAATTAACTACTTAGGATTTTTTATTTCCATAAGTAAAGAAAGGCACTTTATTTGATAATACTAAAGTACAAAACTTAACCTTTACATACATTGAATCAACTACAAAACGAAGTCACTATACCCGCTCGGTATATTGACGAGCTGATTACGGTCAGCAATGGGATTTCTTTTCAGAAAGAACAAGAACTCCATTTTATCAAGTCATGCCTTTTTTATTTAAAAGAAGGAATTGGGTCTGATCACGCTATAAATATGGCAATGGTTGATTACCTCACTGAGTCGTGAAGTCACGATAAATTGATTCTGCAAGCCGGAAAGTGTTGCTGTGGGCTTCCACAATATCCGAGATTCGGGGTGAATATCCGCCTCCCATTGTTACCACAATTGGCAGCCTTGCCTTTTCGGCGGTTGTAAAAACGAACTCGTCGCGGGTTTTACAGCCTTGAATGCTTACGCTTAGTTTTCCAAGTTTGTCAGATGCTAAAATATCAACGCCCGACACAAAAAATAGGAAATCAGGTTTTACACTTTCTAAGAGCTCAGGTAGCGTTTCGTAAAGTGCCGCCAAATACGCTTCGTCTGAGGTGTAAGTTGGTACAGGAATATCCAAATCCGAAATTTCTTTTTTTAATGGATAATTCTCCGCCCCATGCATCGAAAACGTAAATACCCGCGGGTCATTCTGAAACATCACCGCCGTTCCGTTTCCTTGGTGAACGTCCAGGTCAATCACCAAAATTTTCTTCGCTAGGTTATTCTCCAATAAATAATGGCTCGCAACACCCACGTCATTTAACAAGCAAAAACCTTCACCTTTGTCGGGATAAGCGTGGTGCGTTCCTCCTGCAATATTCATCGAAACGCCGTTTTCAAATGCGTAATGGCAGCACTGAATGGTACCTTTGGTTATCGTTAGCTCCCGCTCCACCAGCTTTTTTGTGACCGGAAAGCCAATTCTCCGTTCCATTTTAGGCGAGATTTGAAGGTTTAGCAAATCATGTAAATAGTCCTGCGAGTGTGCGAGTAAAACGTATTTTTTCAGCGT
The DNA here is from genome assembly GCA_030731175.1 of Spirosomataceae bacterium. Lineage (GTDB taxonomy): Bacteria > Bacteroidota > Bacteroidia > Cytophagales > Spirosomataceae > JANQUM01. The sequence goes on along the minus strand of JANQUM010000037.1, from coordinate 1,404 downwards.
TTCGTCCAACATTGTATTATGCGGCGAAAAGAAATTTTCGGTGGTGCAAGTTCCTTCGTAAATAAGTTGTTCGGGAATCAATTCGTACTTTAACATCGGAAAGCGATGCCCTTCCGGTAACGGATGACAATAAATGGAATCGTGGGCGATGAATAACATTTACAAAAATATGAGTAGATTTGTTTGAACCTTTTAGAATATAATAGTCAACCGAAGCAAACCGCTAAATGTTGACTTAATGGTATAATTATTGAAGTAATTCTTCATTAGAGACTACCATTGGACTTTTTGAACCGATAAATTATGCCGGGCGACCGTTTTAGAAAAATTGGCAGACAACTGCTGTTTACAATGCTTTTTGTTGGGTTAATTGCCGCAAATTCTAAGGTTGAAGATGATCCTTTCTGGCCAAATCGGATGGATCGGTACATCAAAAAGAATTTGGAAAATGGCATGTTCCACGTTTGTTTTCAGTCGATGGACAATTCGTTCAAGCAGTATTATCGCAACGCAAATTTACCCATTTCATCGATTGATGTAGTAAAATTACCCGTTGTTTACGAAGTGCTTTGGCAAGTCAAAAATAAAGATTTGAAACTAACTCAAACCGCCGAAATTACCGAAGACCGCATCAGGCAAAACAAAGACGGTTTTTTCGGACCCGAAGACGTTGGTAAAACTTTTTCTTTGGAGCAAGTAGTAGAAGCGGCAATGGCGTTTAATGATAACGCTGCGGCAAATATCCTATTAGAAACCGTTGGTTATCAGCGAATTGTGGATAGGCTGCGTGATAAAGATTTGTCAAATACGTATATCAAGCATCCATTGGTAGATTCGCTAAAAAACGAACGTGCCGGGACTACAAATTTTGTTACCGCAGGTGATATGATGCACCTCATGAAGCGGATAAACTCTGAAAGGCGTTTGAAAAGTAAAGATTGGCTAATAGATCAATTGAAATTAAACGCTCAAAAAAATGGGGCTTTCGGAATTAAGGGCGGTGATGTTGCAGGAATTTATGAAAACACAAAACTATCCAAAGGTTTTATTGCCATGGTGGAAAATGGTGACCAAGGAAACTACTACATTTCGATGTTTGTCAGCAATTTTAAATCAGAAAGCGAAGGCGAAAAATTCATAAAAGATATGATTTATATCTTCAACGGCGGAACGATAGAATCTGATTCAATGGAAGTGGTTTCTAAGAAAATTTTGATTGAAGGCGAAGCGAAGAATTGAGGTTGAAAATTGACGATTTCTTGATTCTATGTTTTACCCACCCCGTCAATCGACTGCGTCAGATTGCCACCCCTCTGAGGAGAGGGGATTTGCTTGTTTCACGATTTTTTTTGCTAACTGCTCAAAGTTCCCTCCACCACAAATCGGTTGGCTTTTCTTCTTTTG
>JANQUM010000036.1 GCA_030731175.1 Spirosomataceae bacterium | reverse complement strand
CGTATAGACAGACATTTTTGCCCGCCTGAAGTTGTAACCCAATGGGGTTATTCCAGCCTCGCTAAACTTTTCGGGTGTTGCCCCGAGCCGCCACCGGTTGGGTTGTCTGGTGAGGTCGTTGATATTTCGGGCGGTTTCAAAATCATCAATCATGGCGTTGCCGCTCACTCTTTTGTTATTTACGCCGGGGCGAAGTTGTGCAAATTCTGCCGTAAGTTGAATTGCCGAATTTTCTTTGGTTTCTACAAAAGGAAGCTTGTCTAACGCACGAGTTAAACCGTACCAATTGCTTTTGAGATTCATGTCAACGCCCCAAATAGTGTTATTTACAGGTTCGTTTCCGATGGCGGCACGGGTCAGGAAGCCGGGCGTATTTTCCCGCATATCCATTAATGTCGCTCCCAAACGCAAGTAACGCCCCACGGTATAATCTAAACGCAATCCAAAAAGCCTTCTGATTTGTGCCTGAAATAAATCGGGTCTTTCGTAGTCAATTCTGATTTGTCGAGCTGAATTTAAAATACTTTCATTTGTCAACCGAATTCTACCGAGTTGGCTGTCCACCGTATAATCTACTCCCTGTTGCAACTCAACTCCTCCGGCGTAAACCCGAACTGATTGCCCCGAAGCACCAAGTGGAAGCGGGATTTCGCGACTGCTCAAACGAACGCTTCCCGTGATAAAAAACTTGTTTTTTGTGTTTATCTGTTGGGCATCAATGAGCGTCTGCTCGTACAATTCGTCAAAAACGTATTTTTCTTTCAGTAATTGTTCGCTCGCCGTAAAACGGGATTCTAAATAGGAACCAAACGGCTCAAGCACTGGGAAAATTATTTTGCCGTATTGCTCGTTTACTGTAATTCCTTCAATGTAGTCAAAGTTGCCGTCAGGTTGCGGATCAAGGTTGTAGTTCAGCTTATCGAGCTTCATTACTTCAATCAACGGTCGATTTTTCAGCAACGCACCTTCCTGCAAATTAGGATTGTCAATGCCCGTTCGGTCATCTTTATAAATAATTCGGAGTTGAAAGCCGTCTCGCTCGATTTGCCCTTGACCCATCGAATAAACGTTTTTCATCATCAAATCCCACATCGGATTGCTGAGGTTGTTCCGAATCGTGGACGATTTCAACATTTTCATCGCAATCACCTGATCGGCGGGGCGAATCGAGTAATTTTCTGATAATTCTCCGACCTGATATTTTCTGCCGTTCAGCGTGTATTCGTAAGCTACGGCAAGGATTTCGTCGTTGCGGAGGGGCGTAAATAAGGAAATATAACCTAATTCGGGCTGAAGGATAAATTCACGATCGGTGAGTCTTTTTGCTCCGCGAAGTAATTCAAAATCTGAGCCTTTTCGTAAACCAAGTTCAACTAATTTCGTGCTGGTGTTATCAATCGTTCTGAAAGTTTCTTCGTTGGCTAACTGCGAATAAATGTTGTTTACGTTGTTATCAGCGGGTTGATTTGGGTTTCCGGCGAAGGTTTCGTTGAAAGGGTTTGGTTCGCCCAAATCCGCAATTCCAACGAGATTTCGCATGCTCTCAACCGTATTTGTTCGGTTCGTTACGTAAACCTCGACCCGAGTAATCCTGACGCCAGAAAGTACCATAGGTAAATTCCGTAGCGACTTTTCGTAGTTATTCCTGAAATATTGACCAAGGAAAAAGTGGCGGTTTTCGTCGTAGTTATCGCTTCTGATTTCAAACGGGCGGCTTTGGTTTCCACCGTTTATAATGATGGATTCGGTGCGGGATTGTTGATTAGCAAAAACCGACGTTACGTATAACTTACCGAAACGCAAACCCACTTTTCCGCCTTGGAGATTTTGCACTCCCGGAATCAGCTGACTTCGCACCGGCATGCTAACGTTTCCTAACTCAACAGATTGCAGGATATTTTCGGGCTCGTTGCGGTAATTTATCTTGAATTGATTCTCCGTTCCGAAAGCAGATTGGGTGTCAAAATTTCCGACAACGCCGAGTTTATCTTTTATATTTCCGAATTTATCTAAGGCCCCTGCCGGATTTTGAATATTTCCGAAACGGTCTAACTGATCTAAACCTGGTAGTTGGCTCGGTAAATTTCCGCGACCAGGGATACCATTATTTCCGCCCCGACCGCTACCGCCGCCGCTGAGTAAATTACTGAAGTTTATCGAAATTCGGGGTGGATTTGGGTACGGTTGGAAGATGATTTGCTCACGAAACGCGAGCGGAGTCAGCGGG
>JANQUM010000035.1:1536-2237 GCA_030731175.1 Spirosomataceae bacterium | reverse complement strand
GTATTTCTCAGCCGTGTTCGTCAGCAATACTTATTGTTTCGTGTAAATGATGCCTTTTGAGCAAAAGGTTTACTTAATTTTGTAAAAAAGCGAACACGCATTCTATGGCTAAATCCTCCACAAAACGCATTCATTTAATCGCCGTAGGCTCACTGATAGCGTATTTGCTGCTTATTAGTTTATTGAATTATTACACGCCGGTTTCATTTTTTGAATGGCAAAACTGGAACACCGTTTACGTTCCAATTATGGTTTTCACATCCGTTTTGTTTTACGCAATTAACTTCCTTTTCACCGCTCCGATGTTTAAAGACGGCTCGAAAATGGACTTTTTTGTATTGCTTTTTCTATTGGCAATTGGGCTGATAATACTTAGGGTTGTTGCCTTGAACTGGACAATGACACCCGCCGAAATTCAGAAATACTCATTGAATGAAATGCCGAGCCTAAAAGGTGACGCCGCTCTAAATAACGTTGCCAATACGGGTTTTATCATGGGAACAGAAGGCACGCTCATTACTATCCTCGCACTTGGTGAATTTGTCGGGATTGGCTTTTTAAGTACGTGGCACCGGCAGCAAGTTGCCTTTCGGAGCAAATGGATTGAGCGTTTCGAGCAGTTTAAGGCAAACACAACACTGAAAGCAGTTTTGTGGAATGTCTTGGGTTGGTCAATCTGGCTTTTGCTCAATAATTTATCG
>JANQUM010000035.1:240-1526 GCA_030731175.1 Spirosomataceae bacterium | reverse complement strand
GACGTTAGCTCTCTGGATTGGCTTTTCGCTTATAAAAGCGTTGTATTTTGCTTTTTTGGCAAGTGCCGAAATCATACCTTTTGATTATTTTGGCAGTCCGAAATCCAAAACAATTTCTGTTGATGATTTCAAAAGTAGTATGAAAACCGGCTACCTCGTAGGCTTTTCATTTGCCAAAATACTGGCGAAAGAAATGTACATCATATTAGTTAGTTTTATATACGGCTACGCCCGAAACGTAATGCAGTACAAAGACCGCCTCGCAACAATAGAGTCCCAGCGACAGCAAGAACTTATTGACCAACAACGCATTGAAAACGAATTAGTTACCGCAAAACTTCAAACGCTGAAATACCAGATAAACCCCCACTTTTTATTCAATAGCCTTAATTTTTTGTACGCCCAATCTATCCCACTTTCGGAGAATTTATCCCGTGCCACGATGTTACTTTCGGAGATAATGCGTTACGGTTTACAGCAAAACGACGAAGCGAAAGTTTCGCTCGAAAACGAAATCAAGCACCTTGAAAACTTCGTAGAGTTTAATCGGCTTCGGTTTTCAAACCGTTTACAAATCAGTTTTGAAATTGAAGGAAGCACGTCGTTTCGCCGAATAATGCCTTTATTGTTAATAACCTTCGTGGAAAATGCCTTCAAATACGGCGAACTGCACGACGCATCAAACCCGCTCAAGATTTACCAAAAAATTGACAGTAAAACGCTCTATTTTAAAGTGAAAAACAAAAAAAGAAACGGCCCGAAAGAAAACTCAACGGGCATTGGTTTGAGCAATATCAAAAATCGTTTAGACCTTGCTTACCCCGAAAACCACACGTTAGAAATCATTGACGAAGAGCAATTTTTCACTACTAAACTTGAAATCCAATTATGAAAAAAATAAAATGCCTCGTCGTGGACGACGAACAAGGAGCAATTGATATTCTAACGCATTATATTTCAAAAACGCCTTTCCTCGAACTCACGGGTAGCTTTCTCGGGCCATTGGATGCACTTGATACCGTTTACGCCGGAGGTATCGATCTTATTTTCTTGGACATTCACATGCCCGAATTATCAGGGCTTGACTTTATCAAATTATTGAAAGGCAGGGTGAAAGTAATTTTAACCACTGCTTACGATCAGTACGCATTAGAGGGTTATGAACACAATGTAGTGGACTATTTATTGAAGCCAATTCCGTTCGAGCGGTTTCTCAAAGCCGCCCAAAAAGTGGTAGATTTAGCTTCGCAAAATTCTGAAAACACAACGCAACCAAACGCCACAAA
>JANQUM010000035.1:0-230 GCA_030731175.1 Spirosomataceae bacterium | reverse complement strand
AAAACACAGGAAAAACAAGAAGACGATCACGTTTTTGTGAAAGCAGACGGTAAAGTTCAGAAAATAAGATTTGAGGATATTTTGTACATCGAAGGTTTAGGAAATTACGTCACGATGCACACCGTCGCCGGAAAAATAGTTACTTTATTGACCATGAAAGAAGTGGAAGCACGTCTCCCCAAAAATACGTTTATGCGGGTGCATCGGTCGTTTATTGTGTCGTTGAATAA
>JANQUM010000034.1 GCA_030731175.1 Spirosomataceae bacterium | reverse complement strand
CGTTCGCAGAAATTACGAACGGCGGTTGGCGTGTAACCTCTTCGCCGAATACCCGAAATAGTCGGCATTCTTGGGTCATCCCAGCCCGTGACGTGCTTTTCGTTTACCAGTTGAAGCAATTTTCGCTTACTCAAAATGGTATTTGTGATATTCAGCCGAGCAAATTCGTATTGTTTTGAAGGGAAAATGCCCAGCTTTTCGAGAAACCAATTGTAAACTTCACGGTGCGGAACAAACTCAAGGGTACAAATAGAATGCGTAACTTCTTCAATGGAGTCTGACTGACCGTGGGCGAAGTCATACAACGGATAAATACACCATTTGTCTGCCGTACGATGATGATGGGCAAATTTTATGCGGTAAATAACCGGATCACGCATCAACATATTATTGGATGCCATATCGATTTTTGCCCGCAAGACTTTCGAGCCTTCGGCGTGTTTCCCGTCTTTCATTTCGGTGAAAAGTCGCAAGTTTTCTTCCGGTGTGCGGTCGCGGTAAGGGCTGTTTGTTCCCGCTTGTGAGGGTGTACCTTTCATTGCCGCAATTTCTTCCGAGGTGCTATCTTCTACATAGGCAAAACCATCGTTTATCAACTTTACGGCAAAATCGTAAAGCGTATCGAAATAGTCAGAAGCGTAGAGTTCGTTCACCCAATTAAAGCCCAACCATTTCACGTCATGTTTTATCGATTCTACGTATTCCGTATCTTCCGTTACGGGGTTTGTATCGTCAAAACGCAGATTGGTTTCACCGCCGAAATCATTGGCAATGCCAAAATTCAAGCAGATTGATTTTGCGTGACCGAGGTGCAAATATCCGTTCGGTTCAGGTGGGAAACGTGTCAGAACCCGACCGCCGTGAAGCCTGTTTTCGACATCTTTTGCGACAATTTCTTCGATAAAATTAAGGCTCTTAGTTGCTTCTTCGGTTGACTTATTCATTTGGTCTTGTTGTAGTGTTTTTCAGCTTTAAAGCGAAATTAAACAAAAAGTCAGCGACTCACTCGGAGTCGCTGACTAATAATAAACCCATTATTCAAATTGTTCAAAAAAATATCAGAATCTCTCAATTATTAGCGTTGATACTTTATTACCAGCTGGATAGATTTTACGTTTGCAACAGTAGCGGCGTTCATCTCTTTCAATGAGACAATTTTCTGCCCGATTTGCTGGGCAATTTGCTGGTCAAGGGTCTGTTGATCAACTTTTTCTGGAATACCAACTAAGCTAACTTTTGAGGTTGAAATAGCAAAAGATTTTTGCGTCAAACCATTGATTGTATATGCCTCTGAGTCTTTAGCATCGGCAAAAAGTACTAATTTTTCGCTTTCGGGCGTGTACTGCCAAGAACCCTGATATGGCGTTGCCTGACTAATGGCGTATGCTTTAACGGATTGAGCCTCAAACACCATTTTATTGCGTAAAAAACGCTGCACGTTTACAGTAGATTGCGAACCCTGAATTCCAAAAATGTTTACAAGTTCTCGTCCTTCAATGCTGTAAAGGCTACCATTATCCGTCACCACTTCAATTTTGCTGAAGTTCCATTCGCCGTCTATTTCGTTGAGATCAACTACAGGAACGCCACCAATTGTTGGGTTGAACGCAACGCCGAGGTCTTGCATTTCGCAGCCGTATAAACCCACGGCGAAAAGTGTTAAAAATAGGAAAGTACGTTTAGTCATTTTATTGTATTTTTACGATTTCTCAATGTGTTGATTACCTCTACCGAAAAATCGTGCCAGAAATAAATGATGCTTACAAAACCATTTCAAAACCAACCGAAGGCGAGTTTCGTGACCGTGGAAGCAAGTTCATTGCTTACGCTTTTGAAGTCAAAGACGAAGAAGAAATAAAGGAGCGATTAGAAGAAGTGAAAAGTATTCACCCAAAAGCACGACATTATTGTTATGCGTATCAGTTAGGATTAGATGATGACCGCTACCGTGCCAACGACGACGGCGAGCCCAACGGCTCGGCGGGGTTACCGATTCTGAATACCATTAAATCTTTTGAAATTACAGACGCACTTATAGTGGTTGTGCGGTATTTTGGCGGAACGTTGCTCGGAGTTTCGGGCTTAATAAATGCGTATAAATCAGCCGCTATTGAAGCTCTATCAACTGCAAAAATTATTGAGAAAACGGTAAATAAGCTGATTCATATTCGGTTTGAATATCCGCAGATGAACGACATTATGCAGTTTGTTAAAACGCACGATATTACCATCAAAGAACAAAC
>JANQUM010000033.1 GCA_030731175.1 Spirosomataceae bacterium | reverse complement strand
GAAATTCGTTCCGCATCACCGTGAATCTGCACTTTTTCGCCTTCAATTGCTTGAGCATTTCGGAAGCGTTCTATCCAAATATCCATGTCTTTTTTAAACTCGGCGGAAGGACGAAAAGCATCTATTCGCATGGCTCCCACAAAATGACCCGTTCCTAACCCCACTCCTTGCGTGACATCATGAAAACCTGCGGTAGCAAATGGCGGAACCCACGGGCCAAAATTTGCCCCGGATAAAACGCCTGATAAGATATCAACAATCGCCCCAAGTCCGTAGCCTTTATGGCTGCCGCTTTCCCGCGTTCCGCCCACGGGGAGCAAACCGCCACCTTCTTTTACGGCGTTATTGTTTGTCGTTGAATTTCCTTCAGAATCCTGCACCCAACCAAGCGGAGCGGGTTCGCCTTTGCGTTGCAAAATTTCCATTTTCCCGTAAGCAACGGCAGTTGAAGCGAAATCAGCCACGAAAGCGGGTTGGTTTTGGGCGGGAACGGCAACCGCAATCGGGTTCGTCCCCAATAATTTTTCTTTGGAAAACGTCGGAACAACGAGCGGGGCTGCGTTTGTCATTGACCACCCAATCATGTCATTTTCTATCGCCATCATGGCGTGGTATCCGGCTATTCCGTAATGGTTTGAATTCCGAATTGCCACCCAGCCCGAACCTACATTTTTGGCTTTTTCCATCGCTAATTTCATGGCAAACGGAGCTACCACTAAACCCAAGCCTTTGTCGCCGTCCACCGTAGCAGTGGAAGGTGTTTCATGCACAATTTCTATTTTGGGTGACGAGTTCAAACGTCCGTGGTCTAATAGCCGAATGTAACCGGGGAGCCGTGCTACACCATGAGAATCGATGCCCCGCAAATCGGCGGACACTAAAACATCGGCAGCTTGAATGGCATCGGTTTCGGAACATCCAATCGAAAGAAATATCTTTTCGGTAAATTCTCGGAGGTTTTCTTCGGCTATCGTCATAAATCAGTTAAATTTCGGTTACAAAGTTATTCAAACCTAAACGCACCCCACATCGTTTTGAGTAAAATTATCGGTATCGGCGGAGTTAGTCGCTCCGGAAAAACCCACCTGTCGCACGATATTGTTTGGCATTACCGTCAGCAAGGCAAACGTGCCATCGCCATTCGGCAGGATGATTTCGTTAGGCTAAACGATCAGATTCCAACTATAAACGAGGAAATCAATTGGGAAATTCCCGAATCGATAGATTACAGTCTTATAATTAAAGCTCTCGAATTCTTTTCCGAAAACTTCGATATTTTAATTATTGACGGACATTTGATTTACGCCGATCAAAAACTGGTTGACATGATTGACGTTCCTTTTCTTTTAAAAACTTCAGAAGAAACTTTTTACCGCAGAAAAGCGGACGATACACGCTGGGGAACTATCCCGAAATGGTTTATAAATCATATCTGGGACGCATTTAAACACTACGGAGCTATTAATATTATAAACCCAATAATAGTTGAAACCGATTATCCCGGAATTGACAATATCAAGCAACATCTACCTTAAAAATGACAAAACAAGAAAAATTCAGCGAAGAAATAACCAACGGCTACACTTTTAAAGGCGACACGATTACGCTCGGTGCGGCAATGCTGGACGGAAAACCCGTACCCGGGACCGTTGTAAAACTTCCTCTTAAAACGCTCAATCGCCACGGCTTAATTGCGGGAGCAACGGGAACTGGAAAAACAAAATCATTGCAAGTGATGGCGGAATGCCTCAGCGACGCCAGCGTGCCGGTAATGCTCATGGATATAAAAGGCGACCTAAGTGGTCTTGCCGCTTCGGGAGAAACCAAGGATTTCATTTTGCAACGCACCGACGCCGCCGGTGTAACTTACGAACCAACCGCTTTCCCCGTAGAATTACTAAGTCTTAGTGATGAGAAAGGAACTCGTTTACGAGCAACCGTAAGCGAATTTGGGCCAATACTACTTTCTAAAATACTTGGGTTAAACGATACGCAGGAAGGAATTTTATCCGTAATTTTTAAATACTGTGACGATAACGGTCTTCCTTTAGTTGATTTAAAAGACTTTGTAAAAACAATTCAATACCTCAGCGACGAAGGGAAAGACGCTTTTCAGGAAGCCTACGGCACGATGTCGTCTTCATCGATGGGTACTATTCTCATACAAACTATTTAACTTCATCACCAAGGCGGAGATATATTTTTCGGTGTAAAGTCTTTTGACGTTGAAGATTTGATTCGGGTAG
>JANQUM010000032.1 GCA_030731175.1 Spirosomataceae bacterium | reverse complement strand
ACGCGTACGTTTTTGCTTCCGCATCGGTGTAAGAAACCGAATCAAAAAGATAGACCTCATTTACTGTTTTTTGCTTTCCTTGCTCGTCTTGTTGCGTATATCTGATATTTGCCTGAAACCACTGTGCCATATTATGTAAGTTTTTTTGTTTTTTGTTGCCTGTCCCGAGCTATTCGGGATTGAGTTTTTTGTTTCCAGTTCAATCTCTAATCTCCAATCTTGAAAGGGCTGCAAAGGTATCATAAGCGTGTTTATACTGCAACGCTTTTCGTGAATTGCTAAATAAATGAGATTATATTTGGGTGTTTAATTCAATTTATAATGCTACAAAAAAACCCAAAAACCACCCCAAGCCGCTACGCCAATCAACGCATGAGTTACGATCGCGAAACGGCAAACGCTATTCTGGACGAAGCCCTTTTCTGTACCATTTCGTATTCGGTTGATAATCAGCCGTTTGCTATTCCAACGGCGTTTGTCAGAAAGGGCAAAAAACTTTATATTCACGGTTCTGTGGGAAGCCATTTTTTGCGTCAAATTGAAAGCGGGAGTCCGGTTTGTATTTCAATTATGTTGGTAGATGATTTGGTTGTCGCAAAATCGGCGTTTAATCATTCCGTAAATTTCAGGTCGTTTACCCTTTTCTCTAACGCAACTCGCATTGATGATTATGATGCAAAATATCATTTCTTTAAAGAATTGACCGAGAAAATTGTACCCAATAGCTGGAATTATCTCCGCCCAATGAAAGAATCTGAAGTGAATAAAACGATGCTGCTCGAATTTGAGATTGAGGAAGCTTCGGTGAAAATTCGTGCCGGAGAACCCGTTGATGAAAAAGAGGACGAAGCGTTACCAATTTGGTCGGGCTTAATTCCGATACCGAGTAAAAGACTGGCACCAATCGCCGATGAATTGAGTAAAGATATTCCGTTACCGGAGCATTTGAAATAAACATTTCTTTAGAGTCAGGACAGAGAGATAAGAGTTGCCGTCTCTGTTTCTAAATCTTTTTTCTTTCATCTTATTTTAATTCCTTATTTTTGAATCATTCAACCCAAATAAATAATGATTCGAATTACACTTTCCCTGTTTTTAGTTTTTTCAACGCTGACCGCTTTTTCGCAGCAGTCCGTGCGTCTTCCTGTTGACACCACGGTTGTGACAAATCACAACGCAACCATTAACGGTAAAACCTTTGCTTACTCCGCCACTACTGGTTTTCAACCCGTTTGGGACGAAAACGGCAAACCCATTGCTTCGCTGTATTATACCTATTATAAGCGTAGTGACGTCAAAAACGTAAGTGAACGCCCGTTATTGATTTCTTTCAATGGTGGCCCAGGTTCGGCCTCGGTTTGGATGCACCTTGCCTATACCGGCCCGAAGGTGTTGAATATCGACGATGAAGGTTTCCCCGTACAACCTTACGGCTACAAAGACAATCCGTATTCGGTGCTTGACGTGGCGGATATTGTTTACGTCAATCCGGTAAATACGGGTTATTCCCGCACCATCCCGATGAGCGGAAAAGACGTGCAGAAAGAGAAATTCTTTGGTATAAACGCCGACATTGAATACCTCGCTGATTGGCTGAACACCTTCGTTACCCGTACTGAACGCTGGACTTCCCCGAAATACATGATCGGTGAAAGTTACGGTGGAACTAGAGTGGCGGGTCTTGCCTTCAAATTGCAGCAAAATGCGTGGATGTACCTCAACGGCATCATCATGGTTTCACCCGCAGATTACCTCATTTATGGTACGGATGCTCCGCTGGCTTCAGCGTTAAATTTGCCGTATTACACAGCGGCGGCGTGGTACCACAAAATGCTTCCCGCTGATTTACAGGCTAAAGACTTGACCGAAATTCTGCCCGATGCTGAAAATTTTACCATCAATGAATTGTCTCCCGCCTTGACGTTAGGCGGGTTTATTTCCCCCGAAAAGAAAAACGATATTGCCGAAAAAATGGCACGATTTACGGGCTTATCTCAGAAAGTGATTTTGCAACGAAACCTCGACATTGAAACTTCTTTTTTCTGGAAAGAACTGCTGCGTGACCGTGACGGAATGACCATCGGACGCTTAGATTCCCGTTACAAAGGTTTAGATAAAAGCGATGGTGGCGACCGCACTGATTTTAACCCCGAAATCACCTCATGGTTGCATTCGTTTACTCCGGCAATAAATCAATACATTCGGGAAAACCTGAATTTCAAGACCGATTTACAATACAATATGTTTGGCGATGTACGCC
>JANQUM010000031.1 GCA_030731175.1 Spirosomataceae bacterium | reverse complement strand
GAAATCATCAATAACGCCACAAACAAGTGCGTTTAACCTATTCTACATTGTAAATCTGCTGCTATTTAAAACGCGTGTTTAATTTAGGTTTTTGACTTTATAGTTTAGACGAAACGAAAAATACTAAGATTTTAACGCACGTATAAATACGCAATACGATACGTATAAATACGCGATAAATTGGGCCGCATATTATTTAAACAACTGAATATTAGATATTTAAATAGAATGTTCATTTCTGACCAACTTCAAAAAATCGGTACTTATTTATAAGTTTACAACACTAACTAAGTGAACCACATTTATGAAAATAACCGCTACCTACCACACAAAACCAGCATCTGAGTCATTATTAACGATCAATAGCAAGACACCTATCATAAAATTAGGGAACATAATTAGCATCGAGGCTCAGGCAAATTATTCATTGATTCACACTAAAGGTGGTTCGATAATTTGTACAAAAACATTAAAGTTTTTTGAGAAGAATATTCAAGACCCACGCTTTATCAGACCGCACAGGTCACACATTGTAAACCGTGACTACATTGAAAAGTGCACCCGCCAAGCGGGTAGTTTCACAATCGGATTGAAAAACGGCAATAAGATTGACGTTGCCCGCCGTCGAAATAAAGAAATTTCGGATATACTCGTATAGAGTAAACATTAGCAATTTTATACATAATGGTTAGTCAGAAATCGGCCGCTTGAAAAGCGTTTTTTTTTCTATTGGACAATCCGGTAAAGCTTTTCAGCATTTGACCTCGAAGTTGAATTAAAATGCCACCACTCGCTTGTGATTGGCATAAACCCTGACTTTACCATGACGTTTCTCAACACCAATCTGTTATCTATTTGTTGTTGTGAAAGTAGGCCGTTTCGCAAATTTTCCCGCTCCTTTCTTGGGTAAGCCAAGTAACCAAAAAAATCGTATTTCGTTCCCATATCAAGCGTTGAATCTGCCGCAATATTGAAAACAGTCAAATCCGCGGCACAACCATAATTATGTATTGAACCCTTTGCGGGATTCGCCACGTAAGCTTCGCGAGTCTTGGGCGGAATAGAATCCAGTTTATCCCACAAAATTTTCTGAACACTGTGCGGACGTACGCCGTCATAAATAAGCAATGAATAAGCCGGGTTGATTTCTTTCAAAGCAAGTTGAGCTTTCTTTAATTTTTTGGCAACATCGGGCTGAAAATAAGCAGCTGCAAGGCTTCCATAAACGTCTTCCCCAAAAAAATTATCCGTAGTAGAATATTTTAACTCCACCATGATTGAAGAATCAATTTCCTGAATATTCACTAATCCTTGCTTTTGGAGTGTCAGTTCGAGTTCGCTGATTTGCGGTTCTTCAACTACTAAAAGTGAATCTGTGGCTGTCCCGTCAATTTCCTGAATTTCTGTTGTTTCAGAATTACAAGCAGTAACAAGTGCGGCAAAAGCCAAAACGGCGTAAATGTTCTTTATTTTCATAATTGCATTGAGAAGTACCCAAATATAAGCTAAATTTCGGCAATTAACCGATAGAAAACCAAACACCAGGCATGGCATTAAATTATATTTGGGCGGCTTTTTTCATTATTGCTTTTGCAATAGCTATTGTAAAAAACGTCTTTTTTCACGACAATACAATTTACGAAGTACTTGTAAGCGGTGTTTTTGATTCAGCAAAAGTCGGTTTTGAAATATCTCTTGCCCTAACCGGTATCATGACCTTATTTTTGGGTATTTTAAAAATCGGCGAAGAGGCCGGAGCTATTCGGTTTATTGCACGTATTATCGGGCCTTTTTTCAATAAATTATTTCCAGAAGTGCCGAAAGACCATCCCGCTCACGGGCAAATGATTATGAATTTTTCGGCGAACCTTTTAGGTCTTGACAACGCCGCAACACCCTTTGGCTTGAAGGCAATGGAAAGTTTGCAAAAGTTAAATCCCAGCAAAGATACCGCTTCAAATGCTCAGATAATGTTTTTGGTGCTTCATACTTCAGGGCTAACACTAATCCCAATCAGTATCATGACATACCGAGCGGCGATGGGTGCGGCAGATCCTTCAGACGTTTTTATTCCTTGCATTTTGGGAACTTACGTAACCACGGTGGTGAGTATGATGATTGTAGCATTAAAGCAAAAAATAAACCTTTTTGATAAAACTATTTTTGCTTGGCTCGGTGGAATTACCCTCTTTATCCTGCTCGTACTTTGGTATTTATCAACTTTGACCAAGGTAGAAATTGAAATATTTTCAAAGGTTTACAGC
>JANQUM010000030.1 GCA_030731175.1 Spirosomataceae bacterium | reverse complement strand
GATAGTTTGTACATCTTTACCAAAAACTACACGAAGAAAAATCATATAACGCAACTCTACGCCATGCCGGATAAAGCTGGAGATTACGAAATTACACCGAAAGGAAATTGGGAGATTAACGCAATGGTAACGGCGGCAGACATCAGCCCCGACGGGAAAGAATTTGCTTTATTAACCTACGGTAAAGTACTTGTTTTCAATATTATAAACGGTAAAATCAACTTTTCAAGCCCGAAAACGTGTTTTAAAACTAACCGAAAACAGACCGAAGCCATTGCTTACGAAAACGATAGGAACTTAGTGTTTAGCAACGAGCAGCGTGGTATTTTTCGTATTTCTCGTAAATAAAACCGGCCTAAATTTAACATTCAGGTAATGCGTAGTCGGTTTATTTAAACTTACCTTTGCGAAAGCAGTACCCATAAAATACAATGAGTAGCAAAAATTCTACCTTACACCGCATTTTAGTTGTTGATGATAACACCGACATCACCGAAATGTTAAGTTATAACCTCAGAAAAGAAAATTACGAGGTCAGGACGGCAAATGACGGAAAATCTGCCATCGAAATTGCCAAAGAATTTGAGCCTGAGCTGATTATTCTTGATATTATGATGCCCGAACTTGACGGTATCGAAACGGGAAGGCAACTGCGGGAAATTGAAGCACTCAAAAAAACCTATTTACTTTATCTGACGGCTCGCAGCGAGGAATATTCTGAAGTAGCGGCGTTTGATGTCGGGGCGGATGATTACCTCACAAAACCCATCAAGCCTCGTGCGTTGGTGAGCCGTATAAATGCTTTTTTTAGAAGAGAAGCCGAACGCTCAGAACCCGATACAGCCATTGAAATTGCCGATTTATTAATCAACCGAGAGAATTATACCGTCACCAAAGGTGAAGAATCTCCGATTGTATTGCCCAAGAAAGAATTTGAACTGCTTTACTACCTCGCTCAACGCTCCAATAAAGTTTGTAGCCGAGACGAACTCCTCCAAAAAATCTGGGGAACGGATGTCTTCGTGGTGGAACGCACCGTGGATGTTCACGTCAGAAAAGTGCGGGAAAAAATTGGGAACGATTATATCAAAACCCTGAAAGGAGTTGGTTATATGTTTTCGGAGGAAGGCTAAATAATCATTAAAAACTGATCCGCGTCATTTTTAACTTTTGAATTGATCCGTTGATTTGTTCTTTCATAACTTATCACGTTGATTCAATGACTATCTTAATCTTTTTTGCGGCACATTGGTACTTATCCTTGTTTGCCCAGACCTTCTTTTTGCACCGTTACGCGGCTCATAAAATGTTTACGATGAGCCCGTTTATGGAGAAATTCTTCTACGTACTCACCTTCATTTTTCAAGGTTCGTCGTTTTTGAGTCCGTACGCTTACGGAGTCATGCACCGCTTGCACCACGCTCACGCTGATACGGAGGAAGATCCGCATTCGCCGTCATTTTCTAACAGTTTGTTTGACATGATGTGGAAAACGAAGAATTATTACAATTTGATTTTACGTCGTCAGGACACCATCGAACCAAAATTCAAGAAAGGCGTACCACATTGGGCGGCGATGGAACGTGTTGCCGATAATTGGATGGTACGTTTGGCGTGGGGTGCTTTTTACGTGTTGTTTTATATACAATTCGCTACCGAATGGTGGATGTATTTGCTACTTCCGATTCACTTTTTGATGGGACCCGTTCACGGTGTAATCATCAACTGGTACGCTCACAAATACGGTTATCGTAATTTTGAAGTGAATGATACCGCAAGAAATCTATTACCAGTTGATGTTTTGATGATGGGGGAAAGCTATCACAACAATCACCACAAATTTGGCGGTCGGGCGAATTTCGGAATCAAGTGGCATGAGTTTGATCCGACGTACCCGATTATTAAATTACTAAACGCCTTTAAACTCATTAAGCTCAAACCGAATAACGATTTGAATTATATGTAGAAAATTCCGTCAACAGTACAACTTCATCCTGACTTTGCGGGACTGGCGGTAGTTTTACCTTTCTTGGAACACGGATAAAACTGATTGGGCGGATATTCACAGAATGTGTGGTAATTCGTTAAATCGGTGTCATTTCGTGTTCTTCTTTTTTAGGGTGAATAAAATTCAAAGAAATTCACACTTCGTCCATCTAAAACCGTCCATCTAACCTACTTTTGACTTTTCTAATCAAAGCGTTTCAATGGTCAAAAGTCGGGTTGCTATTTCTGCGTTCTTTTTCGTGAACGGTTTCTTGTACGCCAA
>JANQUM010000029.1 GCA_030731175.1 Spirosomataceae bacterium | reverse complement strand
GAGTAGGAGATACCAACGTTGATTTAGAAGCCGCAGACCTCGGCGTTTACGATTATCTCGTAAAAAGTAACCTTACGGCGGATATTTTAGAACGCAGTATTCGGTATTCGTTGAAGCAAGCTGAAACACTTCGTGCCTTAAAAAACAGCGAAAGCAAATACCGCACAATCTTTGAGCAGGCAAATGATGTGATTTTTATTAGTGGTACTAACGAAGATTTGATTAAAGTTAGCGACTCCGTTTTCGAAATTACCGGTTATTTGCAAGATGAAATTCTGGGCATGAAAATTCACCAATTATTGGAAGATTTTCAAGTTTTTTATACAATTACCAATCTGCTGAAACGGGAACAGGAAATTCGGGACATGCCGATTCAGATAAAAACCAAAGACGGGACGTTTAAACCTTGTTTGCTTTCTTGCAAAGTGGTAGCGTCTGCTTCTGAAGGAATTTATTTGCACGGAGTTTTGAGCGATCAAACTCACCGCCTTAAAGCCGAACGGGAATCTGTAATGCACGAAAAAATTCAGGCAACGGCTCGTTTAATGAGAACACTTGCTCATGAAGTGCGAAATCCATTGACTAATATTCACCTCGCCGCCGAAAGTCTCGAAGCGGAAGCCGAAGACGATTATTTGGATATTTACATCAATATTATTAAACGGAATGCAACTCGAATTGACACGCTGATAACGGAAGTTCTAAATTCAGCGAAGCAAAAAGAAGTTGAAACGTTAGTACAATTAATAGAACCGATTATTGAAAAGGCAATCGGTAACGTGCAAGATCGGGCGGATTTTCAGGGCGTTGAATTAATTCAGGACGTAGAAGATAACGCAATTACGGTGCCGCTGAGTGCTCCGCAATTTGAAATAGCTCTCAATAACTTATTGATTAATGCCATCGAAGCCCTTGAAGGCGTAGAAAAAGCCAAAGTTATTGTTTCAGGCAAAACCGACGGTAACCGGTATGTGGTGAAAGTACGAGACAACGGTTCAGGCATTGAAAAAGAAAAATTAGAACACCTTTTTGAGCCGTATTTTACCTCTAAAAATAACGGAATCGGATTGGGTTTATCCGCTACGTTGAGCATTATTCAAGCACACAAAGCCTCCATTGATGTAGTTTCGGAAATTGGCGTTGGCACCACTTTTGAAATCTCGTTACCCTTAAATAAAAAGAAGTAGCATTGAAAGTGCTACTTCTTTTTTGAACAAATACTTTGCGTTTGTTATCATCAATCCACACGTGCAATGGTTTTCTTTTGGGCAATTATGAATACTGCAATTGTGAGCACAACCATGCAGGCAATGCCCAAATAAGGAATTATTTCGTAGGGTGCTGTTTCTATTTCGGCAAAACGCTTACTCACAATTCCGTACAACGCCCAAATGACAGACAAGCCAACAAATATGTTGTTGAGTTTTGCAGCGGTGAAAATGGCGATTAGCGTCGCGATTACTATCAGAGAGATTGTCCAAAATACATCAGAAAGTCCAAAACCATCCCAATTCAAATCTACCAGTAGTGCCGTTGTGTTCGCAACGGTTGCCACCAATATCCAACCCAAATAAAGTCCGAAAGGAACTTTGAAAAACAATTTGTTGTACAGCCCGCCCAGCCTTTCGTTAAAATATAGTCGGCTTACTACCTGAAATAAGCTGTACAAAATACCAAGCATCACCATTACCGATAGCAACACCATTTGGTAATGCCAAAGTACAATCCAGAGCATGTTACATACGCAGGAAAGTATGAACCAAGGCGTAATTTCTTCAACAACGTTATCTGAAAGGGCAGGTTTACCACGGAACAAACTCTTCGCCTGAAAAACAATATAGATCAAAAGTGCTAAATAGATTACGCCCCAAATAGAAAACGTAAAACCAGCGGGAGTGAAAAGATTTGGATAAAAATCGGATAATTCTCCGGTGGTATTTCCGCCGAGGGGCAGTGAGACTGCAAGGTAATTAAGTAGCAGAACGCCAATAAAAGATACGATGGCTACAAATTGATACAGTTTGAGACGCGACATATTAAGTAATTTTTAATGGTAAAGGTTATAAATTTTGATAGTGTATCATCTGCAATAAAAATTATTCTCGGGTTATCTTGCTTATTCTCAGGCTAATTCCCCACTTTTTATTCGATTTTGGGTACGATAAGCTACAATTTTCCACAATTTACCTCAAAATAATGCAAAAAAAAGAGATGGCATCCGTTTTTTATATTTACTGAAAACAACTTTAAAGCCATGGAAACTATACTCT
>JANQUM010000028.1 GCA_030731175.1 Spirosomataceae bacterium | reverse complement strand
TACTGTTCTGCCATTTCATTTGGGTGAATTAGGTCAGATTTGTAGAAACGATAGTCACGAAGGTCATCCATCATGATTTCATAGCTCGGGAAATAACCAACGTCTGCGTTATCTTGTTGAATCAAATGGCAAGCCGTTCTTAAAATGCTTTTGCTGACCGAATTATTGTTCAGGCCATCACGCGTGTGACGCACCGGACTAACGGTCAGGATAATTTTAATCTTATTATTGGCCACCTGCAGCAAATCGTAAAATTGCTGGAAATCATCTTGAATTTCTTTCAGCGTTAGCAAGCGACGATTAAATAATTTTTGCGGCTGCTTGTGGCAATTTGCCACTACCTGATTATTAGATTTTAGCTCGTAAACGTTTGCCGTTCCAAGTGTGATAATAAGTACTTTAGCTGAGCTTAGTACTTGAAAAACGCTATCGTAAATGGATGAAAGTTCATGTTCGAGATTTTGTCTTGAATCTGCTGAAAACTTTGAGTGAAAGTCAAAATGATTCCAATAGTCATCGTTATTTTCGGTGAAAAGGTCTTGGTCAAGGGGTTGTTTGGAAAGGCTTTGGTGTAGTAACTTAAAAATTGATAATGGATTGAAAACAGTTCCGAAAGGATTAGAAAGGCAATTTAATTTATTTTCACTCAGCTTGTTGCCGATAATTTCCGAAAAACAAGACCCAACAGTCATTATGCCATCGTGCAGATTTATTTCAAAACCTGGATTAACTGGTTCTATTTCAGTTCTAAATTTCATTAAATACAGTTTTGGTGATTACAGAATTTCTGGCATTTAAGTAGAAAGACAACTACAAAAGCATTTACGTTACATACCACACTATAATTTGCTCAACAATCAGTGCGATTCACGAGAAACTTTACTGCCTGATTTGCCCGTGAGGAAATCGAGGTCGGCTCCTAAGTGAGCTTGCGTTACGGTCTCGATATAGAGTTTACTGTAGCCGCGGTCATAGCCCAAGTTTAGCGGCTTAAATGCCTTCCGGCGAACTTCAAGTTCTTCGTCGCTCACTTCGAGATGTACCGTTTTGTTCAAAACATCGGTTGAAATCATGTCGCCGTTTTTAACTAATCCCAGATTTCCGCCTATCGCTGATTCGGGTGAAGCATGAAGGAAAACCGTACCATACGCCGTGCCGCTCATGCGGGCGTCTGAAATTCGTACCATGTCTGTTATGCCCTTATCGAGTACTTTTCTTGGCAACGCCATATTTCCCACTTCGGGCATTCCGGGGTAACCTTTTGGTCCAACGTTTTTGAGCACCATAACGCAGTTTTCGTCAATGTCAAGTTCGGGGTCGTCAATGCGTTCGTGGTAATCTTCGATTGTCTCAAAAACGACGGCACGGCCTCGGTGTTTGAGCAAATGCGACGATGCTGCGGATACCTTGATTACCGCTCCGTCTTGGCAAATATTTCCTTTCACAACCGTTATTCCGCCTTCGTTAATCATTGGTTTTGCGGCGGGAAAGATAACTTCGGGATTCCAGTTGCGAGCTTTTTCTGAATTCGCAATAATGCTGCTGCCATTCACAGAAATCGAGTCTTTTCGTAAATGATTGGCAATTTCTTTAATTACAACGGGCAACCCGCCTGCGTAGTAAAAGTCTTCCATCAAATAACTGCCAGACGGCATTAGGTTTACCAAAAGCGGGATTTTACTTCCTACGGTGTCAATGTCATCAAGGGTCAAATCAACGCCAATTCTTCGGGCAATAGCGAGCAAATGAAGCACAAAATTAGTTGAGCCACCCACGGCAGCATTTATCATGATGGCGTTTTCAAAGGCTTCTTTTGTGAGTACTTTTGAAAGCGTCAGGTTTTCTTTTGCCATTTCTACGGCACGCATTCCGCTCATGTGAGCGAGGCGTTTTTTGTTGGCATCTGCTGCCGGAATCGCCGACATTCCGGGTAGGGTCAGCCCGAGAGCTTCCACCATACACGCCATGGTAGATGCCGTTCCCATAGTTGAGCAATGCCCAATACTGCGATTCATGCAGCTTTCTGCTTCTTCGTATTCTTCGGGGGTGATTTTTCCGGTTTTCAGATCGTCGCTTAATCGCCAAACGTCCGTTCCTGACCCAATTGTTTTTCCTTGAAAACGCCCGTTGAGCATTGGTCCGCCCGGAACTACGATACTTGGTAAATCTACGCTGGCGGCTCCCATTACAAGCGAAGGCGTGGTTTTATCGCAACCAGTGAGGAGTACGATAGCGTCAAACGGATTTCCCCTAATACTTTCCTCTACCGTCAT
>JANQUM010000027.1 GCA_030731175.1 Spirosomataceae bacterium | reverse complement strand
ATTATTTTGTTTGAAACCACCCTGCGACGGGTGGTTTTTTTGTTGGGTTAAAAGCAGTAGATTTGTGGTGCATGCTGCTCCAGCGGAGCAAAATATTAATAGTGAAAAATACCAATTAAGGTATTTAAGTGCCGTAGGTACGACAAATTCATTTCGGTATTAACAGCTTCGCATTATAATGAACCCAACCTTTAAAAAAGCCGAACGGCTGTGCCACGTAAAAACGATTGATTCGATATTCAGCAGAAGTAATGCGGAGAACGAGTCTTTTTTGGTCTATCCGTTGAAAGTTGTTTTTCAGAAAAAAGAAGAGAATGCAATGCTACCGCAAGTGCTAATCTCGGTTCCAAAACGACGATTTAAACGAGCCGTTGACAGAAACTTACTAAAAAGGCGGATTCGGGAAGCGTACCGTCTGAATAAAACGCTGCTTCCTGAATCCGCCCCGAGTACGATTGCCTTTGTTTACGTGGCAAACGAAATTTTAGAATTTGCTCAGATTGAACGGACAATGAAGAAGGTTCTTGGCAGAATTTAGAAATACTGCGAATTGTTGTGTGACGCCTCTCAAATCTCCAATCTCACTTCTCCAATCTAAAGAAATCAGTATCCCGCAGGCACTTTTCTCGCCTTCGTTGCTTGCTCAAAAGCGTAACCCCAACGCAATAATTTCGGCTCTTCAAACGCCCTGCTGATAAATGTTATCCCGAACGGAACGCCGTCTTTATTGTAGCCCATCGGGATGGTAAGTGCCGGATATTTTGCCGCTGCCGCAAAACCTGCCGAGTAATTATTAATGGAAAGTACGGCATCCAAATTCAAAGAATCCATCGGAGTATTGAAATACCTTTTACCTTCGGTATGAAGAAAATACCGAACAACGTCCAACTCTGCTTTGCTTATATTTTCGTTTACCACGCCTTCAAAACGGGCTTGTCCGTACGGACTTCTCGCCGTAGAATCTTGAAGATTAAACGTCATCACATCAGCATTATTTTTGACCGAAACTTTCGCCGACGCATAACTTTTTATGTATTCAGGAAGGTCAACAAACATATCGCCGTTGAGTAATGTCAGAAACTTTTCGAGTTCGATTTTCGGGGGTTCAAATTCGATAATTTCGCCGCCTTGGGCTTTTATTTTTTCGATTGAAGCCTTGTATAACTCATTGTCCATAAAGTTTTTAAATGCCCCAAAGCGAAATCCTTTCAACGTCCCTTCAGTGACCGTTTCGATGTATATTTTTTCTTTCGGGTTGTTTTTTGTTGCTACGTCTTTTGGGTCTTCGCCGCTCATGGCATCCAACAAAATGGCGTTATCGGTCACATTTCTTGTCATCGGACCCGGCGTATCAAGCGTTGAAGAAATTGGAACGATTCCTCCCCTACTTAGTAATCCAACCGTCGGTTTTAAACCAACCAACGAACTCTGACTTGACGGCGATAAAATAGAACCCGAAGTTTCCGTTCCGACGGCGGCGGCGGCGTAGTTTGCCGCCATGGAAACGCCACTTCCTGAACTCGAACCGCCCGTGTCAATTTTCTTTCTTCCGTACGCATTGAGCGTTTGACCGCCCACGGCACTATACCCGTTCGGGCAAACACCGCACAGAAAATTCGCCCATTCGCTGAGATTAGATTTGGCGAGAATAATTCCGCCTTTTTCTTTTATTCGGGAAACGATGAACGCATCGTCGGCGTAATTATCCAAAAAAGCTGCCGCTCCCGCCGTGGTGGCGGTTCCTTTTAAGCCGATATTATCTTTAATGATAATCGGCATTCCAAAAACGGGATGATTTTCATTATTTCGGTTTTTATCTCTTTCAATTGCTTCCGCAACGGCGTTCGGGTTGATGGTAATAATCGAATTTGTGAATTTATCTACGTCGCTTTCAAACTTCACAATACGAAACATATACCACTGCGTTAGTTGCTTATACGTCAGTTTTCTGTCCGAAATCGCTTTTTGAATAGATGGAATATCCCGATTATAAATTAGCGGATAAAAAGTGGCGTAGTCTTCTTCATCAAAATCTTGCAATTGCGTTGAGGCGGCTTGCCAAATTTCGTTGCGGTCTCGCACCCGAGACTGAATGAGTTGGTACTTCATCCTCGCCGATTCGTTCTTTTGGCTTTCGGCAAGCTGTTGGGCTTGGTCGTAACGTTCCCAAGTTGGAAGTGTGGTTGTGGGTTGTTTCTTACAGGAAACTACAACGATAAAAAGTAAAAGAAAGGAGAGTTTTTTCACGGTGAATCTGGGGTTGTATTTTGTAAAGT
>JANQUM010000026.1 GCA_030731175.1 Spirosomataceae bacterium | reverse complement strand
TGATTTTATCCCGCAAAATAATGAGGTGTTTGTAATCCGTACTTTTTACTTCGGGAATATCCCGCACAAATTCGTGCGTCATAACAGTGATCCCCTTTTCGTATTCACTTACATCAAGCGGGTGCGGGTCTTCGCTGATAATCAATAAATTAGGTTTCGTGACGCTGATACTATCTTCGGCGTAACCGCCCGTCAACACAAACCGAATGGCACAATTACTCATGCCCGTTTTTCCTAATAACTCCATTACCACTTTGTAAGCTTCGTCTTTGGAAATCGGGTTCGGAATATTAAGCATTTTCGCCGAACGCTCGTAGCGAGTCCAGTACATATCCCACTGAAACGGTCTACCGTTGTAGGTCTGAAAATAATCGAACATGCCGTAACCGCGTAAAAAGCCAAGGTCGTTGATTTGCATCGTGGTTTCGTGAACCGGAGTAATTGTGCCGTTGAAATAACAGTGGTGCATATTGATTTTAGATATTTGATTTACGATTTCAGAATCAAATCGTTTGTACTATCACAACAAAAATAGCGTATAACTTTAGCTATGCAAATTACAACTGCATTTCCGGCACATCGCCGCTCACAATTAATTTCCCCGCCGTTGCGGTTTTTATTTGCTCAATACTTACGCCGGGAGCTCGTTCGAGGAGTTTGAAACCGCCTTCGGGTACAACTTCAAGTACAGCAAGCTCGGTTACGATTTTCTTCACACAACCAATTCCCGTTAAAGGCAAAGAACACGTTTCCAACAATTTAGAGTCTCCGCTGCGGCTCGTGTGCTGCATTGCCACGATGATGTTTTTCGCCGAAGCAACTAAATCCATCGCTCCGCCCATGCCTTTTACCATTTTACCCGGAATTTTCCAGTTAGCAATATCGCCGTTTTCGGCTACTTCCATAGCTCCTAAAATCGTCAAGTCAACGTGTTCGCCACGTATCATGGCGAAGCTATCGGCAGAACTAAATAACGACGAGCCATCTAACATACTTACCGTTTGCTTTCCGGCGTTAATCAAATCAGCGTCCACGTTTTCTTCTTGCGGGAAAGGGCCAATTCCCAATAAGCCGTTTTCGGACTGCAACACGACGTTGATATTATCGGGAATAAAATTTGCGACCAACGTCGGAATTCCGATACCGAGGTTTACGTAAAAACCGTCTTTTAATTCCTGAGAAATGCGTTTGGCAATGCCGTATTTTGTTAATCCAACGCCCGATTTGAATAATTCCATCGCAGTGCTTTCTTCAGTTTTATCTAAACTGACAGTTCGCTGCTCAATGCGTTTCTCGTAGTTTTTTCCTTCAAAAATTCGTTGGACGAAAATCCCAGGAACGTGAATTTCGTTTGGATCAAGTTCTCCGGCGGGAAGCAGTTCTTCCACTTCCGCTACGCAGATTTTACCCGCCGTTGCCATCATTGGGTTGAGGTTTCGTGCCGTTCCCTTGAAAATCAAATTGCCCGCCGTATCGCCTTTCCACGCTTTCACGATAGAGAAATCGGCGGTCAAACCCGCTTCCATCAAATACTTTTTACCGTTAAATTCTCTTACTTCTTTTCCTTCGGCAACTTCAGTTCCTACACCGGCTGGCGTAAAAAATGCTGGAATTCCCGCTCCTCCAGCTCTAATTCTTTCGGAAAGTGTTCCTTGCGGAATCAGTTCTACTTCGAGTTCACCAGAAAGTAATTGGCGTTCAAATTCCTTGTTTTCACCTACGTAAGATGAAATCATTTTCTTCACTTGCTTTTGCTGTAACATCAAGCCAATTCCGAAGTCGTCAACGCCGGCATTATTAGAAATGCACGTTAATTGTTTTACGCCTTTTTCAACCAATGCGGTAATGCAATTTTCGGGAATACCGCACAGCCCGAAGCCGCCGAGCATGAGCGTATCACCATCTTTTATTTCTTTGAGTGCCTCAACGGCGTTTTTTACAGTTTTATTTATCATGATAGTTGTTGTACTAGTTTTGGGTGCAGTGTGAATTCATCACCTCAATTGCTATGGTGTGCAAAATATAAAATTTCAGCAGGTTTCTGCTTACATTTCTCGCCATTTTTGACGTAAAGCCAAATCTAATGACTCGAGTTGCCATCATCATTTTACAATCGCACAAAATTATCACTTCTTGATTGCGAACGAAACACGCTAAAGTACTTTAATTAACAAGTAAGCGAGTTGACCCTCAAAGTGCCTTATTTAAGCCTATTTTTTGTGGTCTGGCAAGATCTAATAAATTAGTCAAAATCAACAACTGCATAATACATTCGGTTA
>JANQUM010000025.1 GCA_030731175.1 Spirosomataceae bacterium | reverse complement strand
GCCGTAAGTTTTGAGCTTTCAGCGTGTTTGATTTCTACAAAAATACGGTTTTATCGGTGAAGAAAATAATAGGAACTGCTTAATCAATATCTTTAATCACAAAGAACAGAAAGCCGCAAAGAATTTCATGTTGATTCAATACCTTTTCAGGAACGATTTTCCGATAATTTCACGGTTTTTAAATGCGGCAACACTTTTTCTCCGAAAATTTCGCATTCTTCAATTAGCGGATAGCCCGAAAATATAAACGAGCGGATTCCCATATCCATATAGCGGTTTAATTTTTCAATGATTTGCTCCGGCGTTCCAACCAACGCCGCCCCACAGCCGGATCTTGCCCGACCAATTCCCGTCCAGAGCATTGGTTCTACGAAGTCTTCAGCATCGGCTTTTTCCCGAAATTCGTCTTGGCGTAAAACTCCCGCCGACTTAGAATCCTGCGTTCGGTGTTTGATTTCGGCGGCTGTTGTCTCATCAAATTTTGACATGATAAACTTCGCATATTCCTTCGCTTCGGCTTCGGTATCTCGCACAATTACATGCACTCGCAAACCAAAATCAATTGTTCTGCCATGAGTTGCGGCTCGCTTTTCCATATCTTGCATGGTTGCATAAATACTTTCTTGTGGCTCTGGCCACATCAAATAAACATCGCAATATTTTGCACAAACCTCTTTCGAGTCGGGCGATATTCCCCCAAAATAAAGCAACGGCCCGTTTTCCTGAAAAGGCTTTACCGGAGCGGTATCCATCGAGAATTTATAAATCGAACCGTTAAATTCTATACGCTCTTTTTGCCAGCTTTGCTGTAAAATTTCGATTATTTCGCCGCAACGTTCGTAGCGTAACTGCGGAGTTTCAGTCAAACCTGGAAGTGGTGAATTTATGATATTTACCGTCAATCGTCCTTTCAAAATATGATCTAACGTTGACAAATGCCGAGCAAGCATCGGCGGATGGATTTCACCCGTACGAATCGCCGCTAAAATATTGATTTGCTTTAGTTCAGGAGCAACCGCCGCCGCGAAAGGCAACACTTCCTGACCGTTTACGTAAGAAGTTGGCAATAAAATATTTTGATAACCGAGCCGATCAGCAGTCAAAATAATATTTCGGCAATGCTCGTAAGTGCTTTGCCGTTCGGAGTCGTGCGTTCCCAAAAACTGCGTATCACCGCCGCACAGATCGTCGAACCAAGCCACTTCTACTTTTCGAGCGGAATGCTTTATTTTTACAGATTTATACGAATCACGATTCATGAAATCATTTGCTAATGAAAATGTAAAGAGATTGGGCAATTTTCATTTTAAATGCCAATTTTGCAACTCGTTCTTCTAAAACTATCAATGAAAAAAATAATTGACTACATCCTCGGTGCCATTTACATGCTGTATTTCGGCATTTGCTTATGCATTTTCCACGTTGTCCAAGTTATTGCATTCAACGTTTTTGGCAGAAAAGCTCACCAAAATTCTGTAAATGCCCTCAACGCTTGCCTTTGCTACGGATGGCTGCTGACGGGTTCTACGATTAACCGAAAAAAAATGCACGATATTCCCGAAAATCGGGCAATTATTTTCGTCGCAAACCACCAAAGTACGTTCGATATTCCGGGAATGATCTGGCTGCTCAGGAAATACACGCCATTATTTGTTTCAAAGAAAGAATTGGGGAAGGGGATTCCGAGTATTTCGTACAATCTACGGGTTGGCGGAGCGGCACTCATTGATCGAAAAGATAGAACGCAAGCTTTAAAAGAAATTATCAGGTTGGGAAAATACGCTTCGGAGAATAAATTTGCGGTCGCCATTTTTCCGGAAGGAACCCGCTCCCGAACCACTAATTTGAAAACTTTTGCAACGGGTGGAATCTCAACTTTAACACGAGTGATGCCCAACTCAATCATTGTTCCGGTTGCAATCGAAAATACCGGCAAATTTAACCCAACCGGTTTTTTCCCGTTGACTTCGTTCACAAAAATGACTTGGACAACCCTCGCCCCGATTGAGCCAAACGGCAAAACGCCGGAAGAAATTGCGAAACTTTGCGAATCCGCTATTCGGCAGGTTGTTGAAAAATAAATAACTTTGGGTAAGGAATCTTACGCTTATATTACGAACGATTAATTTTAACAGCTATGAATATTTCCACGTTAAAAGTCATTATGGACGGCTTGATGAGCCGCTACACCGAACGAGTACCAGACGTAAAAAAAATCACTAACGCAATGGTGGAGCAAGGGTTAATCAGTTCGTCGAGAGATATTGAAAATGACCACGTG
>JANQUM010000024.1 GCA_030731175.1 Spirosomataceae bacterium | reverse complement strand
GTCTAAAGTGGGCGGTGTGCAGTCGGCAAACGAAATATCGTACGCATTTACCATCGAGCGACCGTGGTATTTTTCTAATTTAATGTGGTGCATCTACTTATTGGCTTTGCTACTCACTTTTCTTGCTATTCACCTAATTGGGCGGCGGTACTTCAAAAATCAGCAACGAATAGCACTGGAAAAGAAAAAGCAAGAATTGGCGTTAGCTAAACTGGAAAGTGAGCGTGAAATCGTGGCGTTACGAAATAAGAAGCTTTTGGTAGAAAACGAAAGTAAAACCCGCGAACTTGCCAGTTCGACGTTAAGTTTAGCCAAAAACAACGAAGTACTTATTTCTATTCGTGAAGAGTTGAACCAACAACCCGAAGCAAAAAAACTAAAGTCAATCTTTGATCTCATTGACAAAAATTTGCACAAAGAAACTAGTTGGGAGCTTTTTCAAGATGCTTTCAACACCACCGATAAAGACTTCCTCAAAACCCTGAGTGAGCGGCATCCAAAGCTAACTCCGAATGACCTTCGCTTGGCGGCGTATTTACGACTAAATTTAGCTTCAAAAGAAATAGCTCCGCTGCTCAATATCTCGTACAAAAGTGTAGAGATAAAAAGGTACCGTCTCCGCAAAAAACTTCAGCTCGAAAAAGCGGATAATTTGGTACAATATATACTCGATATATAACTTTTTTCATACATCAATAGTTGCTTATCATTACTTAGGAGTAGTATCGCGGCCTTATTGTTCAAATCTATAAATTTCCAACAATCTACCTGTCAACGTTTTGTGAAATTATTTCCCCGTAAAACTATATTGTATAGTTGTTGTATAGGTCGAAAATTATGCTTGTGCCTGAGTTTATTTTAGGTTTGCAAATCATCAGATAAAAACAATAAAAAATATAACTAAACTGATATATGAAATCATTATACATTTGGTTGTTCATCATGTTTTTGGGTTTCCATTGCGAAGCACAAAACCTGAAGGGTAAAGTGAAAGAGGGAAACGGCGAGGGAATCCCCGGAGTTTCGGTGGCAGTTGAGGGTGGGCAAGGAACCATCACTGATATTGATGGAACTTTCAGTTTAAGCAATATTAAAAAGGGGGATAAAATAACGTTCTCATTTATTGGTTACGAAACCCAAGAAGTCATCATCTCAAACCAAAGCGATTTGCAAGTAACGTTGGTTGATAAAACCAACGAGTTGCAGGAAATAGTAGTGGTGGGATACGGCACGCAAAGTAAAAAGGAATTAACCGGAGCTGTATCTGTGGTTAGCAGCGAAACCATTCAACGAATCAATCCCGTTCGGGTTGAGCAAGCCTTGCAAGGACAAGTAGCTGGCGTAAACATCACGTCGCAGTCGGGTTCACCGGGTAGCGGTTCAACGATTAACATTCGGGGTATTTCGACAAACGGCGACAGCCGCCCACTGATTTTGGTAGATGGCAACGTCATCGAGGACTTGAGTGTTATTAATCCGCAAGATATTGAAAGCGTGAACGTTCTGAAAGACGCCACGGCGGGTATTTACGGTGTTCGTGCGGCAAACGGAGTTATCCTGATTGTCACAAAAAGTGGACGATTGAATACCAAAATGAAATTCGACTTAACCACGTACTACGGCATTCAGGAAACCACCCGCAAAATACCCGTATTGAATGCCACCGAATACGCTTTGCTCAAAAACGAATCGTTTTCTTTCGGAGGGTCTCGTCCGCCGTTTCGCTCGATTGAAGGTTTGGGCGTAGGAACAGATTTGCAAGATTTAATTTTCCAAAACGCTCCGATTTACAGCCTAAACCTCGGAATGAACGGTGGTAAGAAAAAGTCAAAATACTCCGCTGGGGTTTCGTATTTAGACCAAGACGGTATTGTGGGCGGTAGCAGTGCGAAGTTTACGAGACTTACCACCCGCGGAAACTATACCTACGATTTTAGCAAAAAACTAAAAGTAAATGTTACAGGGCTATACTTATATACAGACAAAAATAGTTTACTCGAGAATAGCCTTGGTTCGGTGCTTTTCAACGCACTAAACATGGCTCCAACGTTATCGGTAAGAGATGAAACTGGCAAATTTACACTTGCCGAAGGCCTCGGAAACGAAGTCATAAACCCCGTTGCCCAAATCAACGACACTTATAACTCCAGCCAAGTAAATAAGATAAGTGGAACGTTGGGTCTTACGTACAACGTACTCAAAAACCTTGAATTTAACTCACGGTTCCAGTTCAATCACGCCGTGGTAGATGGGCAGTTATTTTCTCCAGAAGCGTTTTACGGT
>JANQUM010000023.1 GCA_030731175.1 Spirosomataceae bacterium | reverse complement strand
AGTTATAATCGGTGTTGTAAAATAACCAATCTTGCAAATACGAGCCAATTACCGAGAATACGTCGCCCATTTCTCCGGCATCGTGCATCGCCTTGATTTGACGAATTAACGGGTAGTAGCGAAGGTTAAAATGCACGGCATTCACCAAACCTTTTGAAGCAGCGAGTTCAACGAGTTCTTTGGCTTCTTCCAGCGTGTTAGAAAGCGGTTTTTCACAAACAACGTGCTTTCCGGCGTTTAATACGGCTTTTGCCTGAGCAAAGTGGAGGAAGTTCGGCGTACAAATGTGAATGCTCTGAATGTCATCTTGCTTCAATAGTTCGTCGAACGTATAAGCTCGCGGAATGCCGAGTTGAGCGGCTTTTGCTTCTGCCAGTTCTTGCGTTACTTCGCAAAGTGCGACTACTTCTACATTTGGTAAACGTCTCAACGCTTCTACGTGAGCGGGTCCGATGAAGCCTGTTCCGACTACACCAATTTTGATTTTTTGTTTCATGATATATTTTAGGATTTAGATTTTTAGCTGATAGGAATTAGTTGTAAAGATCACATTTTTACCCAAGTACTATCTTCTCCCGATTTGATAACCGCATCAATGAACTCCATTCCCCGAATACCGTCTTCTATTTTCGGGTAATCGAGGTCAAATTCGTTGGGTGTTTCGCCGTTCATGGTCTTGCTGACCGTGGTGGCGAAGTTCTTATAAATATTGGCAAATGCTTCTAAATATCCTTCGGGATGCCCGAACGGTATGCGGGTATTGTGGTTCGCAACGTCAGACAGTTCACCCACCGACGGCTGATAAATTTGCTGCGTTCCGATGGTTTTGTGCGTTAGATATTGCGGTACTTCCTGTTTCCAGTGTAGTGAGCCTTCTTCGCCGTAAACCCGAAGCGTCAAACCGTTTTGTTCGCCGTTGGCAATTTGGCTGCAATGCAAAACTCCTTTTGCTCCGTTGTTGAAACGCAATAACATATTGGCGTCGTCGTCCAAAACGCGTCCTTCGCCAAAGGCGGTAAGGTCAGCACAGAGTTCAGAAATTTGGAGTCCGGTAACGTATTCTGCAAGATTTTCGGCGTGGGTACCAATGTCACCTACTGCACCTGCTTTACCTGATTTCGCAGGGTCAGTTCGCCAGTTTGCTTGTTTGTTTTCACCTGATTTTTCTTCCGAATATGAAAGCCAACCTTGTTGGTATTCCACAACTACTTTTCTGATTTTGCCAATTTTACCTTCGTTAATGAGGTATTTGGCGTGTTTTATCATCGGGTAGCCCGTGTAATTGTGGGTCAAAGCGAAGAGCAAACCGGTTTCTTCCACAATCTTTTTTAGCTCTTCAGCTTCTTCTAGCGAAAAAGTTACGGGTTTATCGCACACTACGTGGAAACCGTTTTCGAGAGCCATTTTTGCGGGAGCAAAGTGCATGTGGTTGGGCGTTACAATTGCCACTATATCCATGCCGTCTTCACGATTTTTTTCTTTCTCAAACATCTCTTCGTAGGTTCCATAGCAGCGGTCGGGCGATAACATAAGGTCGTCGCCGGATGCAATTGATTTTTCGGGCGAAGAGCTAAAAGCCCCGCAGACTAATTCGATAAGGCCATCGAGAGCGGCGGCGTGGCGATGCACCGCACCAATGAAAGCACCGCGGCCTCCACCCACCATTCCCATGCGTATTTTACGTTTCATGTATTGGTTGATAAGTTAATAAGTTGTTTTGTTGGTAAGTTACTGTTTTGGCAGACAAGTTTGCAAATTAGCGAGAAGAGTTGTTGCTAGTTCTTGCTCATTGCAAAAATAATAAAGTGTTTGATTAACACGAATTGTTTGCATTATCTTTTGATGATATGGTAAAAAACTTATTTTTGTGAACAAATTTTATCTCTAATCAACCCTCTCCCGATAGCTATCGGGGCTAATCAAAATTTATTCATTATGGTAAATAATCAACGTTTATTTTTAGGGAGCTGCTTCGCCCTCATCACCACGGCATTTTCGTTCAGTCTTCGGGCGGGAATTTTGCCGCAACTTGCCGAGGAGTTCAATTTTACCGCCGAGCAACTTGGCTTTATTAATTCCATGTGGTTTTTTGGCTTTCCAATTGCCATGATTATCGGTGGTTTGGTTTACCACACCGTTGGCCCAAAGAAAATCATGCAGTTCGCGTTTTTTACCCATGCTCTGGGTATAATCCTTACCATTTATTCGGGCGGATATTACGGCTTAATGGCCTCAACTTTTTTAATCGGTTTAGGAAACGGTTGCACCGAAGCAGCGTGTAACCC
>JANQUM010000022.1 GCA_030731175.1 Spirosomataceae bacterium | reverse complement strand
CCTCACAGGTTTAGTAAACTCAAAATTTATAAAGAAATGCCTACCCTACTCATTCTCAACGCCCGAATTGTTAACGAAGGAACAATAACCGAAAAAGACGTTTTCGTCAGAGACGGTTTTATTGATAAAATAGCCGGAGATTTAAGTCATCTAACTGCTGATAAAATAATTGACGGAACTGGTAAATTTCTACTTCCCGGAGTAATTGACGACCAGGTGCATTTCCGTGAACCCGGTTTAACGCACAAAGGCAATTTATATACTGAACCGAAAGCCGCCGTGGCGGGTGGAACAACCTCCTTCATGGAAATGCCAAATACCGTTCCGAATGCGTTGACGCAGGAATTATTGCAAGATAAATACGACATCGCCGCTAAATCTTCACTTGCGAATTATTCCTTTTTCATGGGAACGTCGAACGATAATTACGACGAAGTAATGCGAACCGACGTGAAAAATATCTGCGGATTAAAGATATTCATGGGAAGTTCTACGGGAAATATGCTCGTGGACGACGAAGCCACTTTGAGTAAAATATTCGCAAATTTTCCAGCGTTGATTGCCACGCATTGTGAAGACGAAGCGACCGTTCGGGCGAGAAACGAAAAGTATATGGAAATGTACGGCGATGCCAAAACCGAAGACATTCCGTATGATATTCACGCCTTAATTAGAAACGAGGAAGGTTGCTATAAATCATCCAGCTTTGCGGTGGAACTTGCTAAACGCCACGATACCCGCTTACATATTTTGCACCTTTCTTCGAGCGAAGAATTATCTTTATTCAGAAACGATATTCCGCTTGCGGAAAAGAGAATTACGGCGGAAGTTTGCGTGCATCACCTGTGGTTTGATGCCGAAGATTACAAACGATTAGGAACAAAAATCAAGTGTAATCCCGCCATAAAACACAACCATCGGGAAAACCTTTTTGCGGCGATGCTCGACAATCGGCTCGACATTATCGCAACCGATCACGCTCCGCACACGGTAGCAGAAAAAGACCCAAATTATTGGAAGGCTCACGCTGGTTTGCCGCTTGTGCAGCATTCACTTTTAGCGATGCTCGATTTCGCGAAGCAAGGAAAAATTTCGATGGAAAGGGTTGTCGAAAAAATGAGCCACGCCCCTGCAATATGTTTTCAAATAAACCGCCGAGGATTTATCAGAGAAGGTTATTACGCCGATTTGACGTTGGTAGATTTAATGCAGGAAACGACGGTTACAAAAGAAAACATTCTGTTTAAATGCGGTTGGTCACCGTTTGAAGGACATGCCTTTCCGGCAGCCGTTACGCATACCATTGTTTCAGGACATCTTGCCTACGAAAACGGCGTTTTCAACGAAAGCAAACAAGGTGAACGAATGACGTTTGATAGAGGTTGAATAACTTAGTACGGAACGATGATTTATACATCTAATTAAACAACTTTAAAACACAAAAATTAAAGAAAATGAAAACAGCATTAATAACCGGAGGGTCAAAAGGAATTGGTTTCGGCGTAGCAGCAGTATTGATACAAGAAGGCATCAAAGTTGCCATAACGAGCCGCTCGCAAGCTGCCGCTGACGAAGCCGCCGAAGTATTGAACAGCGTTGTTCCAAGTTCGGCAATTGGTATCGAATCTGACGTAAGAAACATGAAATCTCAGCAAGCCGCTGTGGATAAAGTTATAGCCGAATGGGGGCAACTTGATTATTACATCGCTAACGCGGGAGTTGGGCATTTTGCACCGCTTGCAGATTTATCCGCCGAGCAATGGAACGAGACAATTGATATTAATTTGACGGGCGTTTTTTATTCGGCGAAAGCAAGTTTGGAAGCCTTAAAGAAGTCAAAAGGGTACTTTATAACGATTGCCAGTTTAGCAGGAACAAACTTCTTCGCTCAAGGAACGGCTTACAACGCCTCAAAATTCGGATTGGTTGGTTTTACGCAAGCCATGATGATGGACGTGCGTGATTTCGACATCAAAGTTTCGACAATTATGCCCGGTTCGGTGGCAACTTATTTTAATGGCCACGTACCAAACGATGCCGATGATTGGAAAATCCAACCCGAAGACATTGGAATAATTGTTCGTGATTTACTTAAAATGCCTGCTCGTACACTTCCAAGTAAAATTGAAGTCCGTCCATCAAAAACGGCGAAAAAGTAGGGTTTTTATTTGTCAGTTCGAGCGGAGTCGAGAACAGTCTCGATCATGTTCTCGACAAGCTCGAACTGGCACTTCTTTTTGAAATACTATCTCGTTTAAACACTCCAAGGCACGCGTTCTACAGAATC
>JANQUM010000021.1 GCA_030731175.1 Spirosomataceae bacterium | reverse complement strand
TGGTTTACCGAAAATGCTAATTGTCAATACGTTATCTACGAAGCGGCAATAATGAATGCCGCCGGAAATAAAAATTCACTCGATTATGTAATTGCGATAAACGCCGATGTTGAAACACGAATACGAAGAATACTGAAACGTGATTTGCACCGCACTTCAAATCAAATTGCAGAAATTATAGATAAGCAGAATTCAGCGGAAGAATTTCAGGAAATTGCCGATTTCGTCATCCAAAATAACGACAATGATTTAATAATGGAGCAAGTGCTGCATTTGCACAAAAGGTTCTTGGAGGAAATCTAAAATTGCGGTTTTGGAAAATTCCCAAATCTCGCACCTCAATTATTTTGTAAAACGCTTCATCAAACGCGTTACTTTGTCCTTCAAATCCCGGTCAGTATCCATCAAATCGTTGATGGTGTGAATTGCGTGAATAACTGTGCTGTGGTCACGTCCGCCAAAATGATAACCAATCGATTTTAAAGAAAGATTAGTTAGATTTTTTGCAAGATACATTGCTACCTGCCGTGGTAAAACGATACTTCGTAACCTGCTTTTTCCTTTCAAGTCGGGTATTCTAACGTCGTAAGTTTCGGCAATTGCGTCAATAATTGTATCAATTGTTACTTCACGATCCGCTTCGCTGATGGTGTGCTTTAACGTGCTTTTGGCGAGGTTTAGGTCAATATCTTTTCGGGTCAAAGAAGCCTGAGCAATCAAGGAGATTATCACGCCTTCGAGTTCCCGAATGTTAGAATCAATGCTGTGGGCGAGGTATTCAATTACTTCGTATTCAATATGAATGCCTTCGTTTTGTAATTTTTTCTGAATAATCGCAATGCGGGTTTCGTAATCTGGCGTTTGTAAATCTGCCGTTAAACCCCATTTAAAACGAGATAATAACCGGTCTTCCATTCCGTCAAGCTCTCTTGGCGGTCGGTCGGAAGTCATCACAATTTGCTTACCCGACTGATATAGGTGATTAAAAATATGAAAGAATGTTTCCTGCGTTTTTTGCTTTCCCGAAAGAAACTGCACGTCATCCATTATTAGGATATCAACTTGCATGTAAAAACTCATGAAATCCTGCAAATTATTTTCACGAATGGCGTTGATAAACTGGTTAGTAAATTTCTCGGAAGAAACGTACAATACAAATTTATCGGACATCCGATTTTTAATATAATTGCCAATTGCCTGCACCACGTGCGTTTTTCCGAGACCAACCCCGCCGTAAATCATCAGCGGATTAAAAGAGGTTACGCTCGGTTTTTGGGCAACTGCGAAACTCGCAGCCCGAGCAAGACGGTTGCAGTCACCTTCAATATAATTGTCAAACGTATAATTGGGATTGAGATAAGATTCTAAATTATTTTGCAAACTCCGCAAGTCAAACGGGCTTCTCACCGTGCGTTCCTGCGGGTCTGGTGCCGGCGGAAGCTTTGAACTCGTCTTGGTGTTAGTCATGTTGACGGCAATCGGGGGCTTATTTTGCGTCCGATTACCGCTATCAACAATAATAGAATATTCTAATAACCCGTTTCTGCCGATGGCAAAATCTAACGATTTACGAAGTAATTGCACATAATTCTCTTCTAACCATTCATAAAAGAACTGGCTCGGAACTTGTATAGTAAGCTTCGCTCCATCCAATTTAAACGGCTTTATCGGCTCAAACCAAGTCTTATAACTCTGCTCTGAGGTATTTTCCCGAATAATTTGGAGGCATTTGCCCCAAGTAATATGTGCAGGGTTTTCAGACACTAATTAGTTGATGGTTTTAAAAGAATTTGATAGCAGTACCGATTTTAGCAAGATACAAAATTAGAAATTTATCGCTCTGTTTCAATAAAAAACTTGTCCTAATTCCTACCGTTCAGTAAAACCTTTCATTAGTACAATTTTGTTATTACCTTTCGTCAGAATTATCGATTATCTTTATTAGAATAATACAATTGGCAAAAATGAATTACAAGGAGTTTTCTAAAACCGAAATATCAGATTGGAGAGCAAAAGCCAACGCAGAAATTCACGATAAGTCATTTGAGGAAACTCTTTCCCGGACAATTGGCGAAGATTTGATTATTGCTGCTTACGCCGATGCGTACATTGCTACGACGGAAGAACTTTTGGCAATTCAGAAAGTACAAAAAAAGTCAACTGGCTGGCAATTTCAAAATGCTAAGGAATTACAAAAATCCCGTAGTAATGAGGTTGTAATTTCGGCAGATGTTTCAACTAATGTCAATGCTGAAATAGTCGATTTATTAACAAAAATGCAGCAATTTTTGG
>JANQUM010000020.1 GCA_030731175.1 Spirosomataceae bacterium | reverse complement strand
TTTTCTTCGGTTTAGCGTTCAGCGAGTTTCACTCGTCTGTGCGGCAATGCACCACTGCTGAGTAGAACTCGGCAAACACCTCTACGACGGCGAAGCCATCGTAGATTAAGCTTTTATACTTAATAAGTACTCACTAATTCATCCATATACCTCGCTCGAAGCTCTAACCAGTTTCGGAGGTCCGCTTTTTCGATATTAAAATCGCTTTCGCCCCGTTGCCATTTCTTGAAATCGGCTGCCCGTGAAGTTTCAATTTGGTTTGCATACCTATCAACGAAAGCTATCAGTTCCGCGAAGTCATTTTCCCTGAAATTTAGCCACTTTGTTTTCACTAAAGCCTTAATTTTTGGGTCGTTGGCAATCCGCTCAAAGAAAGTAGTTCCTTTTGAGTTTCCTTGCCAAAAAAGTGGCCGTTGAGGATTTACGTAGTGAACGCGGTTTTGCTCGTAAGAAAAAGCCCAATCAAAATCCCAAATAGGTCCCATCGTGAATTTTCCGCCGGGCTTTTTATGAATGTAGGTACTCTTTGGATGATTTATTTCTTCGTTGCAGGTAAGCGTGTAAACAATGAGATAATTAGCCATTGCATCAGCGTCAAAGAAGTCCAAGTAGTTATTATTGGGAAAATCCGTGGCCGCAATCCTTTTCTCTAACTCGTTGAATTCATTTTCGATTATGCGGAAGCGAGGGTCGTTATTTTCTTTGGGGTATTTAATAATGACGGGCAGTTTGTAGGTACTACTCGCAAAGAAAGCATCATCGGAATCAATAATCGTATCCAATGAAAGTAAAACGCCGTCTTCGCCTACTTCTACACGGTTTTCTTTAGCTTCAACTTGTTCAGTAAGCGTATAGCTGCCTAAGTATTCGTTGTTTAACCAAAGGTCAACTGGTTTTATGGTATTTGTAAACGGTATACTTAGCAATTTTCCAATTTTCATCGCTACTGCGTTGTGCATCAAAGAAGGGTCCAGGTAATTGGCAAGTAAAACCCATTCTTTGGCAGGTAATCCGTTTAGAAGCGACGTATTATCAGAAAACTTGATCTTGAACGGCTTCTTCGGAAAAGTCCATGTTGTGTTTCCCCGACCTCTTATTTCTCCATCGCCAGTGTAGGGTAAATCTCCTTCAATCACCAATGATGCATCTTGGTAGGTGGTCTTTGAGGTTACAGGGGTTTTATTCGTTGTTGTGATTCTAAGCACCGGAATACTCGCCTCTACTTCCGGGCGGTCGACTGTTTTGTTACAACCAAACAATGCGATAATTAAGAAAACGACAACTAATTTTTTCATGTGGTTTTACTTTCACGTTTAAAGATAAAGAATTAACAGCCAAAAGCCCCTCTATTTTAGAATAGAAGGGCTTTAAAGTATCATACGAAGTCTGTTTTTTCTAAACTACCGCATTCTTATAATCAATTGCTGCTTTAATAAAGCTCACGAAAATTGGGTGTGGGTTCATGACCGTACTTTTTAGTTCGGGGTGAAATTGTACACCGATGAAAAACGGATGGTCTTTTAATTCAATTATTTCAACTAAATTAGTTTCGGGGTTTATGCCAGAGGCAATCAATCCTTTTGAAGTAAGTTGCTCTAAATACTTGTTATTTAATTCCCAGCGGTGGCGGTGACGTTCTGAAATGGTTGATTTTTTATAAATCTTTTTCGCCAGGGATTTATCTTGTAAATCGCAAGCGTACGCCCCAACCCGCATGGTGCCACCTTTATCGGTTACTTCTTTTTGAGCGTTCATCAAATCAATTACCGGATATTTGGTGTTAGGGTTCATTTCGGTTGAATGTGCCCCCTCCAAACCAACTACGTTTCGGGCGTATTCAATGACTGCCATTTGCATACCAAGACAAATACCGAAGAAAGGCAAATTGTTTTCTCTTGCGTATTGCACTGCTGCTACTTTTCCTTCAATTCCTCGCTCACCAAATCCGGGAGCAACAAGTAAGCCGTGCAGGTTTTTTAATTTTTCCGCCACGTTTTCGGGCGTTAAACTTTCCGAGTGAATCCATTCTACATTTACTTTACATTCGTTAGCAGTGGAACCATGAATAAACGATTCAGAAATAGATTTGTAGGCATCCTGCAATTCAACATACTTACCAATCAAACCAATAGTTACCGTCTCGGTTGGATTTTTGAGTTTTCCCAAAAAGTCTTTCCACTTGTCGAGGTTCGCATCTTTATCGTTATAAATATCAAGCATGTACAACGCTCGCTGATCCAATTTCTCGGATTTCATCAAAAGAGGTACGTCGTAGATGGTTTCGGCATCTTTGGCTTC
>JANQUM010000019.1 GCA_030731175.1 Spirosomataceae bacterium | reverse complement strand
AACCGGAGGAAATCCAACTACTGGCGGTGGAATTGAAGGTGTAACGGGAGTCACGTCAGGTAGTGCGGTGAATTTTACCGTAGATTTGACAGTTGCGAAATACGCAGTTCTGAAAACGCAGGGCGGTTTTGAATACGTTGACGGTATAATTATCGCAAATGCCAACGCCGGAATCGTAGCTTTGTCAAAAGAATGTACTCATGCAGGAACTACAGTACAGTTTCG
The DNA here is from genome assembly GCA_030731175.1 of Spirosomataceae bacterium. Taxonomy (GTDB): domain Bacteria; phylum Bacteroidota; class Bacteroidia; order Cytophagales; family Spirosomataceae; genus JANQUM01. Next base: position 2,074 of record JANQUM010000019.1, on the reverse strand, counting down.
TAAAGACGATAATGATATTTGGTGTTCTAATCACGGTTCTGAGTTTTCTCCAGCTGGTGCGGTTGAGAAAGGTCCGGCTACGACTGGCTTAACGTCTTACTCGGTTTCACTGTCTATGGATGGCAACACCTTAACCGTAAAAAGCTAATTTTGCGTTTGAATAATCAATCCAACCAACCGCATTTTTTATGAAAAGACTTCTTTTTGCATTCTGCCTTTTTTCTTTTGCAAGCTACGCCCAAGAACCAGACGATTTACTTGCTGATTTGACCGAGGAAATGGCAACCGAGTCTGATATTCCGTTACTTCCCGAAAAAATGCTTTTTACACAACGGGCACTTTGGGGTGAAAACGGAGCGTTCCGCAAAATTGGCATTGCTCCTAAAGTTATCACCGCCGAAACGAGGGCAAAAGAATTGAAAGCGAGGCGAGTTTACTTCCGTTTGCACCAGGGAATTGGCTTGGCAACCGCTGCCGGAATGCTGCTGCAGGGCTATTTGGGAACGAAAATTTACAATCCCGAAACCTACACAACAAAGCTTGATAATTGGCATTCAGGAAATGCGACTTTTGTTAATATTGCCTACGCAAGCACGGCATTGCTGTCTTTTACCGCTCCACCGCCGGCAATCAAACGTAAGAAGTTTGATAATATTAAATTGCATTCGTATTTGTCAGTTGTTCATTTGTCAGGAATGGTGACAACCAACGTTTTGGCGGAACGCATCAACCGTGATTTTACGGTGAACAAGCGTTTGCACCGAGCGGCGGCCTTCACCACTTTTGGTGCCTACGCCGCCGCGATTGCGACGATAAAATTGGAGTTTTGAAATTTATCCCATGAATTATGAAAAAAATATCTTGCCTATTTTTGGCTCTAATATTACTTGCTTTTACGGGTAAGAACATCGAAAGCCGCAAAATATACGCCGATAATTCGGCGTCAAGTATTGTATATTTTATGAGCCACCCCATGCACGATTGGGACGCTTCGGCTAAGACCTTCAAAACCGTGATTACTTACGATGATGCCACAAAGCAAATAAATTCAGTGGCATCAGTAGCGAAAGTACAAAGTTTTGACAGCGGAAATTCCAATCGGGATTCGCACGCCATTGAGGTGTTGGATGCATTGCGAAATCCGAATATTACCTTCGTCTCAAACGATATTAAAGAAGATGGTGAAAATCTGAAAATTGACGGTAAACTCACCTTTCACGGTGTGACAAAACCTGTTACGCTCAACGCCATCCGAAAGGACGCTAAATCAATAATGACTATCACTGGGAAAATGGAAATCAATATGACCGATTTCGGCGTAGAACCGCCAGGGTTGATGGGTATTTCTGCCAAAGAAACTATCCGAATTGATTATACTATGACGTTCAGGATGTGATTACAAGAAAAGCCCTTTGGAAATCAATCTAAAGGGCTTTCTTAGTAAAAAGTTGTTTTTCTATATCTTTTTCTTGCCAAAAATAAGGCTCAATACAAAAAGGGCAATAAACACAAAGAATAAAATCTTTGCAATTGATGCGGCTCCGGCGGCAATGCCCCCAAAACCAAATACGGCTGCGATAAGTGCAACCACGAGAAAGATAACTGTCCAGCGTAACATAGTTGTAATTGTTTTAGTGAGTAATTGAATATACTCACACTGCTGAAAATCTTATTCCGCTAACCTTTTCACAGGAAAGTGGGGATGTTGATACCCACACAAAACAAAACCCCGCTTCAAGCGGGGTTTTGTTTTATTTCAATTTTGAAATCCAGGTGGCAATTATTTTTGCTTCGTCTTTTGGCACTTGAGCCATCGGAGCCATAGGCGGATAACCTTCCCAGTTTGATGGAACAGGCTTGTAAATAAGTTCTACAATCTGACTTGCCTTGTACTTTTTGGTTTTCATTATCTCAACGTACGAAGGCCCAACCAGCCGCTTATCAGCGTTGTGGCAAGCCAAACACGTATTTTTCTGAAGTAATTTCTGCACGTTTGGCGGAATAACGGTTTGGGCGTTTGCCGCTCCGATAGTTCCGGCTATTAGTAAAATGCTTAAAAATGCTTTTTTCATGC
>JANQUM010000018.1 GCA_030731175.1 Spirosomataceae bacterium | reverse complement strand
GTTCTGACATATAAATAGTTCGCAACTAATGTAGGGTACGATATTTTGCACGAAGTAATTTTCCTTTAGAAACTGACAACCAATTTCCCCCAAAATAAAAGGTCAGCAAACAAAAAGTTTTTTGTTTAGAAATGTTTTCGGACATTTAGCGAGGAAAAGTCACCACAAAAATATTAACAGTTTTGGCTACAAAAACAACAAAGTATTCGGAGGAAGACCTCATTGATGCCCTTAAAAGGAATCAACAAGACGCTTTTGAATATCTTTACGACAATTACTCGTCGGCGTTATTTGGATCTATTTCACGATACATCAATGACGATGAAAAAGCAGCGGACATGTTGCAGGATGTTTTCCTAAAAATATGGAAGAACATCGGCAAATACGATTCCTCTAAAGGAAGGCTGTTTACCTGGATGATGAATATCACCCGTAACACGTGCATTGATCTTCTCCGAAAGGAGAAAGGGAAATACCACGTAGATGTGCAAGATAATATCATACAAGTGGATGCCAAAACGAACCACCAGCCAAATACGTCTGTAATTGATTTGCGGACAATACTCGAAAAACTGCGACCCGAACGCAAGGTGTTGCTCGACCTCGTATATCTGCAAGGATACACGCAGGAAGAAGCCGCCGAACAACTGGAAATCCCGCTGGGGACCGCCAAATCACGAATCCGGGTAGCATTACAAGAACTTAAAATTTACTTTGAAGTATGAATATTCAAGAATTCATCGAAACGTCGGGAGTTTTGGAAGAATACGTTACCGGGACGCTCAACGAGCAAGAACGGCAGGGTGTTGAGTGCATGGCACGAACCTACCCCGAGATAGAAACCGAACTCCAAAAACTACAAATATCATTGGAAAAATACGCTTTTTTGCATCAAAGAACTCCGCCGGCATCGGCAAAGAGTGCATTGTTTGCTCAAATGACATTTGCCGATAAAGACGAAGCGGAAACACCCTCATTGTACGTAAATACGCAGGAAGAAGAAGTAGTTTTAGCTACCAAACCAGAAGCATTTACGTCAGAAACTCCAGTACGAGGAAGAGGAATTTCCCCAATTTGGGGCATCGCTTCCATCGCGGCATCTGTTTTACTGCTCGTAGCGGGCGGATGGCTTTACACTCAGAACGACAGCTTGCGGGAAACTAACGCAACGCTCGTAAACCAAATGGAAGCCGTTGAGAACAATAATCTCAAAAATGCTAACCTTTTAGCAGCATACGCGAATCCTGAAAATAAAATTGTGACGCTCAAAGGGCTTGACAAAGCCAAAGACGGAAGCGTAACTATTTTCTGGAATCAGCAGAACAATCAGGTGGCGTTGAGGGTAAATAATTTACCGCAACCAGCCTCAAACGAACAATACCAACTCTGGACAATTGTGGACGGAACGCCCGTGGATATGGGCGTAATCGACAACGATTTTCAAGAAAAACTTTTAGCCATGAAAGCGGTAACGGGCAGCCCAGTTGCATTTGCCATTACGCTCGAAAAAACGGGCGGCAGCCCCACACCGACTTTAGAAGAAATGTACGTGATGGGGGAAGTATGATTGTTTTTGTAGCTTGTGGTCACGTACAGCACACACCGTTATCCTGATTGGGTAACGGTGTTTTTTTACAAAAATTTACAACAAGCCAACGCAATTATTTATCTTGCAGCACTCTCATCACAACTACAAATAATAATGGCACTTACTGAATATTGGAACGGATCGCAGAAATATATTTGCGATGCTGAATTAGCCCAGGCGTTTCACATGGCACGCGTTTTGGGAATGCCGCTTTTGATTGAAGGCGAACCAGGAACGGGCAAAACAGAACTGCCGATTCAATACGCCAAAGATGCCAACGTGCCGCTTTTTGTTTACCCAACGGGTTCAAAAAGTAACGTCGAGCAGTTTGTGGCTCGTTTTGACCACGTCAAATATTTGCGTGATTCTCAGATTGAAATTCTGAACGCCCAGCGGGAAGAAAAAGGTTTACAAAATAAGCTTTCAACAGGCGGCAGAAACTCCGAAAATTTAGCGGACTATGTAGTGAAAGGGCCAGCGGCTCAAGCGTATTCCACGCCTAATTCGGTATTATTAATTGACGAGATTGACAAAGCCCCGCGGGAATTTCCGAACGATTTATTGTACGCTCTGAGTCACCGTAAATTTGTGATGCCGGAATCTGACGAAGTGATTGAAATTTCGGAGGAAGAAATGCCTGCAATTGTGATAACATCAAACCGCGAGCAGGAATTACCAACGGCCTTTAAAGGGCGTTGCATCTACCATTATA
>JANQUM010000017.1 GCA_030731175.1 Spirosomataceae bacterium | reverse complement strand
TTAAAATAAGGCATCACAAGTTTTGACTTTGAAAGTCGCTGGTCACCTTCTAAAAACGCCACCTGATCCCCGACATTTGTCACGATATTGTCGTTTTGTAACATAAAGTTATACCATGCTATTTCGGGTCCTAAACTCAAGGCGATATCTATTTTTTCGGTATTTAAAAGCGTTGCATTTTTCCGAAAAGATAAAGCAACGTATCGAGATCTACCGTTTCGCAAACCGGTCAGTTGATTTGGAGCCATCGCATTATTATTTTGCCAGCCGTTAAGACCTAAATAAATTCCAAAATCACTTTTCGAGAAAAACCGCTTTTCCCCTAATACCTGCACATCGTCATCGTCTTCCTCATCTTCACTTTTGTTTGCCGATTCGCCTTCGTTATTGGACCAACGGTCGTCGGTTTCTGATGCCCGCTCCGGCAATGGGTTTCGTGCAACAATTTTAATTGTCCGTCCATCACGGGCAACTACCAAAATGGTATCCTTTTTACCATCGTTGCCTTCCACCATAATTAGTGCGTTTTGGCGTTCGGTAGAATCTACCCCAATTTCCCTCAATAGGTTATTTAGGTTTAAGACCCGTGGTACGTTAAAGTTTTTACCGCCCTCGGTAAGCACCGTAACACGTTTTTTTACGCCCTTATCGGTAAATTCAATAACGGTGGTATCAGAAGGAGCAACGGCAGCGAAGGAACTCAACGTTCCGAAAATACCGATGAATGCGAGTACAACTACGTTTATTTTCATGTGTTGTGGTAAAGTTTATTGTAAAAGTGGTTTAATCAAAATGGTATTTTACCGAAGTTCATTTTTAGAGAAAGCGTCTTTCAATCTCCCGAGCCGGTAGCTCAACTCTTCTTTTTCAGCTGCAATAAAGCCTTCTTCGGAGCGGGTAAAGACAGCATCTGATTTTTTATTCAACCCAGCTACATCAAGTTTTTCGCCGTGCTTTAAGTGTTTAAATTCAGTAAAAACTTTAGCAATAAACGACCGCTCCGCATCTTGCCGCTCCTGCCCCATTTTAGTTGCCTGAGCAATTGTTACTCGAGAATCACCGCTAATTTCAGGAATATATAGTTGCTCAATTTTGGGCTGTATTTCTGAGATTACTATTACCGTTTCGGCAATTGACTTCTTGAATAAATCTTCGTTTTCGGTTTGTAGTTTCCGTTGCTTAGTTGCTTCTTTTTTCTTCTCCCGCTCGGCATCTAATACCGCCACGGTAAGTTTATCCATTATTGGCTCGTCAAGAACCATCGGGGTAAACACCGGTGAGCTTGCCTTTTCAACTTTCTCAGGAGATTCTGTAGCTTCCTGAATTAAAGGCGAAGCACCTTTTTTAAGACTATTCAGCTTCTCTTTTTGGGAAGAGTTAGTTACTACATTTTGCGTTTTCTCGGAATTTAATACCGCCGCCAATTCCTCTTCTGCAACGATGGCTTCTGGAGTAACGGCAATTTCTTTCACCGCTTCTATTTTGCCTTTTTGTTGGGCAATTATTTGAGTTGATTGACCATCCTGAAAGGTATACCAGCCTATCGTCAATACGAATAAAACGCTTGCGGCGGCTGCCCAATAATAATTTCTCGTCGGGATATTAAAAAATACTCCTTTTGGTTTTTTCTTTTCCGCTAACCTTTGCTGAAAAAGATTCGCCGCCCGTTGTGAAGGCACAACGTTGTGGTCTTTTAGGTTCGCAGCAAAAAGTTCGTCTATGGGATGTTTCTTCATTTTAATAATCGTTAATATCATTTTGTTTTTCGCAAATGGTCTTTTTCCATCACTTTCACCCGCTCTTGCAGCAATGCCCTTGCCCGACTCAACTGCGATTTTGAAGTTCCTTCCGAAATTTGCAGTTGCTCCGCGATCTCGGCATGGCTGTACCCTTCAATGGCGTAAAGGTTAAAAACTGTGCGGTAACCAACCGGAAGGTCATTCACTATTTTGAGCAATTCTTCGGCTTGCATATTACTTTCAACCGACACCGCATTGCTACTTTCTTGCCTTACTTCTTCTAATTCTACGTTAATCATTTTCTTTCCCCGCAGCCGCATTAATGCTTCGTTTACCATTATTCGCCGCATCCAACCTTCGAAACTTCCAGTGAAATTGAATTGGTTTATTTTATCAAAAATTCGCATAAAACCTTCAATCATTACGTCTTCGGCTTCCATAATATCACCCATATACCGCAGGCAAATCGACAGCATTTTAGGCGAATAGCTTTCATAGAGCGTTGACTGTGCTTTCGCATCGCCTTTGCTGATGGCTCGGGCGAGGTCATGTTCTGTTCCGAATAGTG
>JANQUM010000016.1 GCA_030731175.1 Spirosomataceae bacterium | reverse complement strand
GGCTTGTCTTTCTTAGCCTCTACTTTATCACCGTCTTTTAGGCGTTTAGAGACTTCTAAGAATGGTCCTGAAATAATTTCTTCGCCTACTTTTAGGCCTTCAATTACTTCGATAGTTCCGGCTACGGTATCCGTTATTCCGGTTTTAACTTTACGTTTTACGGCTTTACCAGCATCGTTTATGAATACAATTTCCTCTGGGCGTTCTTTCTTTGTTGGCCCGGGAGCTTGAGCAACTTGCTCGTCGTCATCGTCATTTTTTTCTTCAGTATTGCTACTTCCCGCACTTCTGGTGGTTACGGCGGCAATCGGAATGCTTACCACGCCTTTTTTGCTATTGGTGATAATATCAACGGTGGCGGTCATACCGGGCTTAAAAGGGTATTTTTTTCCGGCAGCAACGTTAATTAAATCACGATAAGACGACGGCAAAATTTTAATTAGCACCTCAAATTCTGTCACGGCATCTATCGAAGAGGATGCTGCCCCCAACGCTCCGCCGGCTCCGTTCGCTGTGTTGGCAATTTGCGTTATCACCCCTTTAAATTTCTTACCCGAAGCACTGTAAGCATCCACGTCAATGATGGCGGTATCACCTCTTGTAACTCTAACAATATCGTTTTCGTTTACATTCACCCGCACTTCCATGTCATTCAGGTTGGCAATGCGAAGCATTTCTGTTCCTGCCATTTGCGAGGTTCCTACCACTCGCTCGCCAAGTTCTACGGCAAGTAGCGATACAATCCCGTTTGTGGGTGCGTATACGTTAGTTCTGCGTAAATTCTCAGATGCATCTCTCAAGCTTGCCTGGGCACTTCTGATACCAAATTTGGCGGCTTCGTAAGTCGCTTTGGCGGCTTCTACGTCTTGTTTTGCAACTTTAAGTTGCGTTTCAGCGGTTTCAAAGTCTGATTTTGAGACTACTTTATTATCGAATAATTGCTTCTGACGTTTAAATTCTATTTCCTGACGCAGAAATTGAGATTCTGCCCGCGAAATGCTCGCTTTTGATTGCTCGGCACTTGCTTTGGCTTGATTAACGCCCGCTTCAAAACGTGCTACAATCGAAAGGAAGTTTTCGGGCTGTATTTTTAACAACAACTGTCCTTTCTTAACAGAATCACCTTCTGCTACGTAAAGTCCGATAATTTCGCCAGGTACGTCTGGAGTGATAGATACTTCGAGTTCGGGCTGAATTTTACCAGACGCCGAAACGGTTTCGGTCAAATCTCCGGTAGAAACGGTGGTGAATTCTACCTCGGTAACTTCTTCTTTACCGATCCATTTCATTTTTTTACCAATTACCAAGAAGAGTACGATGGCAAGTACTATGGCTCCTAAGATTATCCAAGTTTTGTTCTTTTTCATGTGTTTTGTAAGCTTTTGGCTATCAGTCCCGATAGTTATCGGGAAGCTTTTAGCAATTGAGTGAAAGGGGTTAATACTTTTCCTGCGAAGGCAATGCCAAAGCAAATTAAAAATCAAGTGGTTTGTTTTGGTAAAAATCAAGAATTTTGATTCTGAAAACGTAATTATATTTCGACTGAATCAAGTTTGACGCAGCTTGGTCTAAGCGGGTTTTTGCAAGGTTGTAATCCACAAAATCGCTTGCTCCAGCGTTATAGCGTACCTCAGCCGCCTCAAAAGATCGCTCTAAAGCCTTCACTTGAGTGAGCGTAGCGGAGTAACTTTTTGCGGCGTTATACATCGAAATAAATGCCTGATCTACGTTTTGACGAATGGTCAGTAGTGTATTATCAACTTGCAATTCACTTTGCATTTTCTGTATTTTCGCTCCTTGCACGTTGTATTTGGCATTGAAACTATTGAAAATTGGAATGCTCATATTTATACCCGCCGCCGTATTTTGGTTATTCCCAAGTTGATTAAAATACGCAATATTTTCACGGGTAAAATTCTGACTTGGTAGGTTGAGTACAAACGGAACGGTCTGCCCGTCAACGGTTGCTGAAACTGCAATTGGGTTAAACGTTTCGGTAACACTTGTGATTTCTTGAGCAACAGAAGAATACGCCGTTCTCCAGTTTAGATTTGCCGTTATACTTGGCAAGCCAACGGTTCTGGCAAGTTCAATATTTTTGTTGGCGGCAAGTACGCGTGCTTCGGCGGCTTTTACTTGCGGTAAATACCGAATTGCCTCCTCATAAACCTGCGTGGCACTTTCTGCGTAAGGTTGCATCTTGGGGTCGGGTACTTCTACTCGCACTACTGTAATATCTTGCGTTGGCGGTGCATTAAGCACTTGCCTAAGCGTTAGTTTTGCAGATTCGTGGTTATTCTCGGCATTCACTAATTGTAGTTCGTCATTGGCAAGTTGGGCTTCCAAGTCAAATAAATTAACTTCGGGAAGTACGCCACCTTCTACCAGTTTCTGGGTGCGGTCTATTTGGTACTTTGAAACTTCAAGCTGTTTTCTCGAAACATCAATTAAGTCTTCGGTTGAAAGCACATTCAAATAAGCGTTGATGACATTAAGGGTAATATCATTTTGATTCGCTTCTAAATCAAGTCGATCGGCGTTAAGGTTAAGCTCATTCAACGCAACAGTGTTTTTGATGCGATAACCATTATACAAGGTTACATTCGCCCCAACGCCCATGTTATTAGTTGTGATTGCCTGCGTTACGATTTGATTGGAAAAAGGGTCAATGTTTCGACCTAAATTTCCGTTCAGTCCGAAACTACCGTTCAAATTTGGGTATTTCAACCACCGTGATTGCTCTAAAGTATTAAGGCTATTTTCTACGCTGAGTTTGCTCTGTTTGAGCTGAATATTATTTCTCAGGGCGAAATCAATTGCCTCTTGCAGTGAATACGGCGTTCCGGCGTTGTTATTGCCGGAGTCGTCGTTTCCGATAGCACCGCCTTGAGCATTGCTTTCAGCAGCAAATAAAACTGCGGACAAAAAGAAGGGAACAAGTAGTTTTTTGGGCTTAAAGGATAAATTTAGCGTCATCTTTTTCATTTTTCTGAAAGCAAGTTTACGAAACAATAGTACTTGCGTTCCACCTAAAAAGGATAAGCGGCGAATTTGGTGTGTAAAGGTGGGAATGTGGCATTTTGGGAAAGAGGCAACTTGACTCAAAATAGACAATGAGCAACCATGTACTTTAGAGAAGTCAGCAATAAGACTTACAGTAAACCGCTAATTCTTTTACCAAAAACAAGTACAATCAAAAGGAATATCAGGATTCCTTGAAGATTTTCAATCGTTACTTTTTTAGCGTTGTCTTTTATTACCCAGCCAAGTAAATAACTGATGAGTATTGATACGACTAAAGCCCATTCAATTATGGCTGTAATATTCATTGCATTTGAGTTTAGTTAATGATTTAATGCACTAAGCTGGGTACGAAAATAAATCGTTTTATTGATTTGACTCACATTTCGAGTTTAGAATTTTCTAATCTATCGAAAGCAATTATAACCTTATAAATGCCATCAATAACGGTCTAATACAACATCTCATCGCCAAATCCACCGATTCAATCGCATTTCTGAAATGTGTATTTATCTTTTGCTTATATTCGCAACGATTCACTAAAACTTAACTCATTGAAAATGAAAAACAATTACATTTCTGAGATTAGAGGTGTTAGATTGGAGATTAGAGATTTCAAAAAATCTACTATCTCAAATCTACTATCTCCGATCTTTTTGCTAACCGCTATTATTTTAGCACCTAACTTTTCTTCCGCCCAAAACAAAGCCAACAACGCTTTTGAGCAATTGGGAACAGAACTTCCAACGCCCAATACCTACCGCTCAGCGGCGGGAGCTCCGGGAAAAGATTACTTCCAAAACACCGCCGACTACGATATCAAAGTAGAACTTGATGACGCTACGCAACGCATTACGGGTACAGAAATGATTACGTACACCAATAATTCGCCGGATGAATTGCGGTATTTGTGGTTACAGCTTGACCAAAATATGTTTAAAGACAACTCCATCAATGCGTTGAGCCGCACTGGAGGAATTGAAAACAGAATGACAGCTCGACAATTAGAAGGTATGAACTCGGCGAGTTCGGTAAATACTGAAGTTTCGGGTAGTAAAGATCACGGTTATAATATCAAAGCCGTGAAAACCGCAAGTGGCGGGGCGTTGCCATTCACAATTAACGGCACCATGATGCGGGTTGATTTACCAATTGTCTTAAAAAATGGGCAAACTTACACTTTTCAGGTGGACTGGGACTTCAATATCATGGCGTATTACGGTCGCTCAGGTTACGAGTTTTTTGAGGAAGACGGTAACTACAATTATTTCATGGCTCACTGGTTTCCACGTCTTTGCGTTTATGACGACGTAAACGGCTGGCAGCATAAGCAGTTTATGGGTCGTGGCGAATTTGCCGTTCCGTTTGGCAATTACAAAGTGGCAATCACCGTTCCGGCGGATCACATTGTTGCTGCCACCGGCGAATGTCAAAATTACTCAAAAGTGCTTTCTCGCGAGCAGCAAAAACGCATGAGCGATGCTTCAAAATCAAAAACTCCGGTAATTATTGTTACGCAAGCCGAGGCAGTTGAAAATATGAAAGACAAATCTACCGACAAACAAACGTGGATTTACGACGCTAAAAACGTGCGGGATTTTGCTTTTGCATCGTCAAGAAGATTCATTTGGGATGCCATGCAAACCGACGTTTACAACAACGGAAAGAAAATCTGGAGCATGTCTTATTACCCAAAAGAAGGAAACCCACTTTGGGAGCAATATTCTACTCGCGTAGTAGAGCACACACTAAAAACTTACGGAAAATACTCGATTGATTATCCGTATCCGGTAGCAATTTCATGCCACGCAACCGCTGGCGGCGGAATGGAATACCCGATGATTAGCTTCAACGGTGGTCGTCCAGAAGCAGATGGAACATACAGCGATCGCACAAAAGCCGGAATGATTGGCGTAATTATTCACGAAGTAGGACACAACTTCTTCCCGATGATTGTAAACTCAGACGAACGCCAATGGTCTTGGATGGACGAAGGTTTGAACTCGTTTTGCCAGTATCTTTCAGAGCAGGAATGGGATCGTGATTTCCTTTCGAGAAGAGGCGAGCCACAAAAGATTGTATCTTACATGAAGATGGATCAGTCGCAGTTGAAGCCGATTATGAGCAACTCCGAAAACATCATTAATTTTGGACCAAACGCTTATTCAAAGCCTGCTACGGCGTTGAATATTTTGCGGGAAACCGTAATGGGACGTGAGCTTTTTGATTACGCTTTCAAGGAGTACGCTCGTCGGTGGGCGTTTAAGCATCCAAAACCTGCCGATTTTTTCCGCACCATGGAAGACGCTTCGGGCGTAGATTTAGATTGGTTCTGGAAAGGTTGGTTCTACGGAACACAGCCCGTTGATCAGGCACTCGCCGAGGTAGAATGGTATTCGTTAGATACGCAGAATCCTGAAATTGCCAAGACAGAAGCCCGTAAAGAAGCCGAAGCCCGTAAGCAGACAATCAGCAATATCCGTAACAAAACGGACATCAAAGAAACCGTAGTAGAAGCCGACCCAACGATGAAGGATTTCTATAATTCTTACGACGAATTTGCGGTAACAGATAACGATAAAAAGAAGTACGAGAAATTCCTTTCGACGCTTTCTGCTGAAGAGAAAGAATTGATGGAAAAAGGCATGAATTACTACACGCTGAAAGTTAAAAACAAAGGCGGTTTGGTTATGCCCGTAATCGTGAAAATGGAATTTGAAGACGGAACTTCAGAAGTGGTGCGTTACCCTGCCGAAATTTGGAGAACTAACGATGCCGAAATCACGAAAACCGTAGCAACGGCAAAGCGGGTAAAGAAGTTTATCCTCGATCCTTTCTACGAAATTGCGGACATCGATGAATCTGACAATATGTTCCCGCGTGAACCCGCTCAACCAACCAAGTTTGAGTTATTTAAGCGTGGTTCGTTTAACCGCACAAACCCAATGCAGGAAGCGAAGAAAACGCAAGGAGCAGCTACGGGAACAAACTAACCTCACGAAAGCTCTACCTGAGCGTTAATCGCATCAGCCCTATCCCACAACGGGAGCAAAAAGAAAAAGCGAGTACCTTGACTGGAACTCGCTTTTTTTATGCGATTGACTCTCATTTCAATGCCCTTTTATACAATCCCTAAGATACTGGATTGATGGCATCAATATTCACCCGTAAAATCGCTTCTACTTTGCAATCAAAAATACTATTTAAAGGGTCATTATACGAAACAATAAAAATTTTAGAAGCTGTCCGATTCTAAACGCAACTGTTCGGAATCGGACATTATTTTTAACCATTTATTCCGTAAACAATTAATAATTAGATACTTATGAAAGTGGCACGGCTTTTCGATTGTGTTGAGTAAGTAAGGATAGCTTTCATACTAATTGACCAAAATTATGATAAAGAACTATTTCAAAATCGCGTGGCGGACGCTTACGCAGGACAAGGGTTTTACGGCTCTGAATGTGTTAAGCCTGACCATCGGACTGACGTTCAGTTTGTTATTATTTTATTACATCAAAGACGAACTAAGTTTCGATACTTATCACGAAAAAGGCGACCAAATTTATCGGGTAACTTCCACGCTGATAGAACCCGACAAAACAGATGATATTGCCATTTCACCGATGATAATGGCTCCTGCGTTGAAGAAGGATTATCCCGAAGTTGAGCAATCCGCCCGATATATTCCAGGAAGTAAAACCATACTTTTGAAAATTGACGACAAAGAAGCCTACATCGAAAAAGTATTCTACGCCGACAGTAACCATTTTGAAGTTTTCACGTTTCCGTTCATCGTCGGTGATTCAAAAACCGCACTCATAGAGCCTAACGCTATCGTTCTGACAGAGTCTACGGCGTTGAGATATTTCAGTAATCCGGCAGATGCGTTGGGCAAATCTCTCCAAAGCGAAGGAGAGAAAATCTATAAAATTACGGGCGTAATGAAAGACGTTCCGGCAAATTCCCATATTATATTTAACTCATTGATTTCCTCCGCAACCATCGCCGATGACCTGGAAGGTGCCGGAAACTGGGGAAATTTCGGGGCGTTGACTTATGTGCTATTAAAGCCAAACCAAGACCCAAAATCATTCGAGAAAAAACTGAGCAATATTTATCCTACCTATCAGGAATCTATCTTCAAACAATTTGGCGTCAAAATGAAATACGCCGTTCAGCCCATCACCGATATTCACCTAAAAAGCGGGTTGATGTACGAACCCGAACCACTCGGAAATATCAACTATATTTACACGTTTTCGGCGGTCGCAATTCTATTGCTCGTCATTGCCTGTATCAATTACATGAACCTCACCACCGCTCGGTCGGCACGTAGAGCAAAAGAGATTGGCATTCGTAAAGTATCGGGTTCGGTGCAAAGCCAATTGGTTGCTCAATTTCTGACAGAATCAATATTGCTTGCATTTATTTCATTCATTATCAGCATGTTACTGATTGCCATGTTACTTCCAACGTTCAACGAAATTTCGGGAAAATCATTTACGCACCTTTCTTTACTACAGCCTACTACACTGCTCGCGAGTATCGGAATTGTTTTGTTGGCGGGATTTATTGGTGGCAGTTATCCGGCATTCTATCTTTCAAAATTCAACCCGCTGGTAGTGCTAAAAGGCAAACTGGCAAAGGCTTCTTCTAACGCCGCTTTACGTCAAAGTTTGGTCGTGATTCAGTTTACGGTTTCAATCACCATGCTTATTTCAACGTGGGTTATTTTTGACCAACTCAACTTTCTGCAAAACAAAGATTTAGGCTATGAGAAAGATAATATCATGGTACTATCGTTACCTTTTGTGGAAAGCAGAAACGCCGGAACGCTACAATACATCAAAAGCGAGGCGTTGCAAAATCCCGCCATCAAAGAGGTTTCAACGTCGTTCTACACACCCGGAACTACGATGCAGAATTACAATTTATTTGAAATTGAAGGCAACGACGGCTTCCAATCACTCGGACTCGACAACTTCGGAATTGACGAAAATTACCTTGATAACTTCGGAATACAACTCGCCGAAGGACGAAACTTCCGGTTATCCGACCGACCAGATTCCTGCGTAAATATTTTAGTAAACCAAGCACTGGTGAAAAAGATGAACTGGGGCGAAGATGCCATTGGCAAACGAATCAAAAACCAAGGAAATGACGAAGCACCATTTCTTTACGTTGTGGGAGTTATCAAAGATTTTCACATGCGAACCGTGTACGATCCCATCGCTCCGCTGATGATGACTTATACGCGTGATAATGGCTCCATGCAATTTAAAGTTGCGGGAGAAAATACCGCCGCCGCCGTTGCGGAAATCGAGAAAATTTACAAAAAATCTTTCCCGAAAGAACCAATGGAATACTCTTTCGCGGATGAAGATTTCAAAACCCAATTTGAAGACGACCAAAAGCGGGGAACGCTCTTCACTACGTTTTCAGGGTTAACTATTGTGTTGGCGTTCCTCGGTCTTTTGGGTTTAATCGCCTACACCACGCAGCAGCGTAAAAAGGAAATTGCGGTCAGAAAAGTAATGGGTGCCGAAAGCTCGCAAATCGTATTTTTGGTTGCAAAAAGTTTCGTGGTTTTAGTCGGGATATCCTGTCTTCTCGCCTTTCCGATTTCCTACTATTTCCTTTCAAAATGGCTGGATACCTTTACTTTTAAAGCACCCATAAACCCGTTAATTTTCATTTATTCGGCGGCTATAATTTTGGTTCTGACAATGGCAACCGTAGCTTACCATTCCATTCGGGCAGCAATTGGCAATCAAGTAAACGCCATGCGGATTGAGTAGCCCCCCAGCCCCCGAAGGGGGAGTTCTAACAATTCCTTCCCTTCGGGGGGAGGTTAGGATCGGGTTTGCGGATTATATTTTTTCATTCTAAACTGCGTTTAAGCCCCCTTCGGGGGTTTGGGGGCTGCATTTCCAATTATGATAAAAAACTATTTCAAAATCGCTTTTCGAAGCTTACTCAAAAACAAAAGCACCTTCGCCATCAATATGGTGGGGCTCTCTACGGGACTCGCCTGCGTAATCCTGATTTTCTTGTGGGTAAAAGACGAACTCAGCGTCGATAAATTCCACGAAAATGATACTCAATTGTATCAGGTCATGGAAGTAATGAACGCCAACCATGACATTTCGGTAAATCCTGATACGCAAGGGCTTCTCGCCGAAACAATGGCAAAAGACCTTCCCGAAGTTGAGAAAGCAACAACTTTCTTTTCTTTAGTAAACGAAGGCTACGAATTTAACCTCAAAACACCCGACGATAAAATCGTGAAAGCGGGGGCAATTTTTGCTGATAAACCGTTTTTTGAAATGTTTACTTTCCCGCTAATTCAGGGAAACGCTTCGCAGGTTTTTAACGACAAAGAGTCGGTGGTGATTTCGGAAAGTTTAGCCAAAAAAATATTCGGAACTACCGACGTTTTGGGAAAAACAATCGACTGTAATTTCTTCGGAATGGGCGTACTTGCTAAAGTTACTGGCGTGATGCAAGACGTGCCAGAAAACAGCACCATGGAATTCGATTTCGTGCTGACAAAAGGAACACTCTTCGACATGGTTCCGAATTTCAAAGAATGGAGCAACGAAGGCACAAATACATTCGTGCAACTCCAGGCAGGAACTGACGTTGCGGCTTTCAACGCTAAAATCAAAAAGTTCGTCCACGCTTACAGCAACGATACCCGCTTCGAAACCTTCGTTAGACCGTACTCAGCGGCGTATTTGTACGGCAACTACGAAAACGGCGTGCAAGCTGGCGGCAGAATCGACTACGTAAAATTATTCTCAGTCATCGGGCTATTCATCCTGTTCATTGCGTGCATCAATTTCATGAATCTCAGCACCGCCACAGCATCGAAGCGGGAAAAAGAAATCGGCATTAAGAAAGCTGTCGGTTCTTCACGCGGCAGTTTAATTGCTCAGTTTCTGACAGAATCCGTGATGACGGTGTTAATTTCACTCGTAATTGCGGTGCTATTAGTGTTTGTTTTACTGCCACAGTTCAATGAAATAACGGGAAAGTCAATTGTATTCAACCTTAATCTCGCAACCATTTTCTCATTACTTTTCGGTGCAATTTTGACGGGCGTTATTTCGGGATATTACCCCGCATTCTATTTATCAGGAATCACAACAATTGGCATTTTGAAAGGAAAAGTAAAAACTTCTTTCAGTGAATTACTCGCTCGAAAAGGGCTCGTCGTTTTTCAGTTCGCCATTTCACTTTTCTTAATCGTATCCGTATTAGCGGTTTACAATCAAGTACAGTTTATTCAAAACATGAACCTCGGCTACGACCGAGAAAACGTGCTATTAATTGAACGTGACGGTCCTTTGATGGAAAAATCGCAGGTATTTCTTGAGCGGGCAAAGGCATTTCCCGCAATAATAAATGCATCATCTATTCAGGGAGCAATTGCCCAATCGGGCGATAATTCCAATACTTCAGGGTTAAGTTGGGAAGGTTCTGACCCCAACAGCGACTTAGTTTTTGCCATCAAAACGGTTGATTATAATTTGATCGAAACGCTGGGCATTAAAATGACGGAAGGCAGAAGTTTTTCGGCTGATTTTGGGGCAGAAACCGAAGGTCTTATTTTCAACGAAACGGCCATCAAAGCCATGGGAATCAAGAATCCGATTGGCAAGAAAATCAATATGTGGGGCGAAGAAAAAACGATTGTCGGCGTAACAAAAGACTTCTTCGCAAATTCTATCCACGAAAAAATTCGACCGATGATTTTCCGCTATTCCCCCGAACGCACTTCACAGTTTGTGTTCAAAATAGCAGCTGGAAAAGAAAAGGAGGCAATCGGCCAAATCGGAGAATTATACGCCGAGTTTAATCCCGGATTTCCGTTTAATTATACCTTCATGGACGATAATTATCAGAAACTTTACATTTCCGAACAGCGGGTGGCAACACTCTCAAAATACTTCGCCGGGCTTGCCATTTTGATTTCTTGCCTCGGTCTTTTCGGGCTCGCCATGTTCAACGCCAAGCAACGAGCAAAAGAAATTGGCATCAGAAAAGTTTTGGGGGCTTCTGTTGGCAAAGTAGTTATTATGCTTTCTAAAGATTTTGTAAAACTTGCTATTATCGCCGTTTTCATAGCTTTTCCAATCAGTTGGTACGCCCTTACACAATGGCTGGACGGCTACGCTTACAAAACCGATTTGAGCATAGCTACTTTCGCCTTTTCTTTCATCGGAATTATAATTATAACGCTTTTAACCGTTAGTTATCAAGCAATTAAAGCGGCATTAGTAAATCCGGTAGAGAGCTTAAAGAATGAATAAGAAATCCTTAAAAATTCTCTTTATTCATCAAACTCCCCACACCCCGAACTGTAATTTTATTCGTTTCCAAATCGTAAATCTCAGTGGCAACTTCAGCGGTGCTGCGGCGTTCGTTAACTTCAATTACTCGGAATCGCACCTCGTATTCTTTCTCCACAAACATTGGGCGAAGGTATTCCGTGACTTGTTTCATGTAGATAGAACCCGGCCCGCCGGGTTTTTCCATGCCCAAATATTTTGTAAAAACGCTGCTGCTTAAATGTCCGTGAATAATCGGTTTTTTAAACGGTGTAGTTGCCGCGTATTCGGCATCCAAATGAATTGGGTTGTGATCACCGGTCAGGTCAGCAAAAACCTGCACATCAGCCTGCGTAAATTTAAACGTGTGCCGACCTTCAAAGCCAACGGGTATTTTTTCTGCCATAATCTTTTAGTTTTTTAGTGAGTGGGTGATTGAGTTCTGATTCGATAATTCTATTGAACACTTATTGCTCCCTCCCTTCAGGGAGGTCTGGGGCGACCGACGCTCGGAGGAGCTTTTAGCTCGTATGATCGCTGACAACTAGCCATTTACCATCAATCTTTTTAAATATCAAAGTAAAATAACCGCCAATATCTCCAACTTCGGGACGGGCGAGTTGCCAACTGCCCAACACCCACGCCGTTGTAGG
>JANQUM010000015.1:11341-12098 GCA_030731175.1 Spirosomataceae bacterium | reverse complement strand
TCGCTGACCTCTTTTTTTAAGGTGATGCAAAAGTATGCTGTTTCTCTTTACGTGTCAACAATTTGGGAGAAAAAAAATAAACTTTTTTTCTCCCAAATTCACAATTGCCTGATTACGAACGAAGTGGTTCTTCGTGGGCACGCTCAAGAATTAATTGTTTTACTTGTTTTGCGTCGGCTTTATTGAAATTGGTGATTATAATATCTTCTTCTCTTGCTTTTGCTTTGATGCGAATTGTAGCCCAAAACATTCCCGCGTCAATTTCTACTCCTGCGATGTCGTTGTAAAAAACGAAATTCTCACGCGAAGAAACCGCTTTACGGATTTTGAACGTAATTCCTTTTTCACTGAACTCAACGGTGTCGGGGAAAAGAGGATTTTTTAAACTGCTTGCACTGAATTTTTCGTTCATTTTATTTTTATTAATTTAAGCCGCAAAATTAGGCCAATAGTCGGATATTAAATTGATTTTGTACAAATTAAATTCCATGCATTCCATAATTTTAGTGCTTAATTGGCTGATTTTAAACTTCTAAGTAGTCTAAGTCTTTTCCGTGGGTTTCGGGAACTGTAAGTGTGGAATAAATGCCGATTGCAAACGAAATAAAGCCAACTATTGCCGCTGAAATAATAACGCCTTTTGGTGAAATTGTTACGACGTTAAAGCCAAATGCCTCAAATCTGCCGCTTTTAAAACCGATGTACAGAAAATTCATGATGACAACCGTTCCCCGCACCATATTCGGGATGGTGGTGG
>JANQUM010000015.1:7569-11331 GCA_030731175.1 Spirosomataceae bacterium | reverse complement strand
TGGCGGCGGTTGCCCGAAGGTTTGTTCCGAATTGCTCCGCCCCAACGGTGACAAACATTGCCCAATAACCGGTACTGATTCCCAACCAGAAGCAGTAAAGATAAATCATAAACGCAGTATCAGCTCCCGCAAACAGATAGGTTATTACGCCTAATCCCGCCGAAAGCATCATGTAAAAGATGGCTCGTTTTCGTGACTTCAGAAAATGACTGATGAAACCGCTACCGAAGTCTCCGAGAGAAATACCGATGTACGCCCACATGATTGCCAGGCCTGGTTCTACTTTTTCGGTAACGCCCAAGGCTTCGGCAAATTCGTTACTGAAATAAGTGAGGATTCCTATACAAAACCACGTAGGTAAGCCAATGCCGATACATTTCATGTATTTCACGAAACGCTCCCGATTGGTGAAAAAAGCAAAGAAATTTCCTTTTTCGATATGAGCTTTCTGCGTAATATTCTTGTACATCCCAGATTCTATTACTCCCACACGAAGTAGTAGCAGAGCGAAGCCCATTCCGCCGCCAATAAAATAGGCGATGGTCCAGTCGCCCGAAAGCTTGACGGTAAATGTTCCGACGACGGCTCCTAATAATCCAACTCCCGCTACTAATGAGGTTCCGATGGCTCTCAGTCGGGTTGGTAAAATTTCTGAAACGAGTGTAATTCCTGCTCCTAATTCTCCGGCAAGTCCGACTCCGGCAATAAAACGCAGCCATTTGTAGGCTTCAATTTGATTCATGAATGTAATATCGGGAATGAAGCCGCAGGCAATATTCGCGATTGAATAGGTGATAATTGATCCAAAAAGGACGGATAAGCGTCCTAATTTATCGCCCAAAGTTCCCCACAAAATGCCACCTAAAACTAAGCCAATCATTTGATAATCAATGATTGCGGCACCAATTGATGAAATATCTTCTTTTGCTGTGACGCCCAAACTTATTAGGCTATCAACCCGCACTATCCCAAATAATTGTAAATCGTAAATATCAACGAAGTAGCCGAGTGCCGCCACAATTACGGGCATACTAAAAAGGTGTTGTAGGTCTGATTTTTCTTTCATTTTAGGTGGGTTCGATTAAAGGGGAAGGTTTAATAGATTAATTTTTCACGCCAAAAGCTAAATCTCCGGCGTCGCCGAGACCAGGAACGATATACGATTTGGTGTTCAGTTCGTTATCAATATCGCCAATCCATAAGTGGCATTGTGGTATTCTTTCCTGCAAAAATTGAATGCCTTTTCGGCTCGCAATTGCGGCTACAATATGCGTTCGTTCGGGTAAACCGTAACGTAACAGTGCATGGTACGCTTTTTCTACTGATTGCCCCGTGGCAATCATCGGGTCGCTGATTATCAACGTTTTACCTTGAATATCTGGTGCGGTAATATAATCCATTTCAATGTCAAAATCTTCTTCAGAATTGTGCTTTCCGCGATACGCCCCAATAAATGCATTCTCCGCCTTATCGAAATAATTTAACAGACCTTGATGTAAAGGAAGCCCCGCTCGAAGAATTGTTGTCAGCACGGTTTCGCTGGCTAAAACGTTCGTTTTCTTTACTCCTAAAACCGTCTCGACTTCTACCTGCGTATATCGTAAACTCTTTGAGATTTCGTAGGCAAATATTTCCCCGATTCGTTCCAGATTTCGACGAAAACGCATGGAGTCCCCCTGAATAGCTTTATCTCGTATTTCGGCGAGAAAGTTTTGACCAACGGTGTTTTTTTCGGAAAGGATGAACATGAGGGATTGGGTTAAAGGTTGGAAGGTTATGGGTTAAAGGGAAAGCCAATTTTATTCGTAAATTTTCATTTTAAACTCAAGGTTCTTTTTTACCGAATGCCATTCGTTTTCGATTATCGAAAAAATCACTGTGTCTCTGATAATTCCGTCGGTATCGACGCGATGATTTCGTAGTACGCCGTCTTGCTTTGCACCAAGCCTTGCGATGGCGTTACGGGAAGTATGGTTATGCCAATTTGTGCTAAAAACAACTGCAATCGCTTTTAATTCTTCAAATGCGTAAGACAACAACAAATATTTACATTCGGTATTTACGCCGGTGCGTTGATAACTTTTTGCGTACCACGTGTAACCAATTTCAACTCGCCGGTTTGCGGTATCGGCAAAACAAAAGCGAGTAGAACCGATAACGGCTTCCGTTTTTAGGTCGATAACTACAAAAGGTAAACCTTCTCCTTTTGCGGCTTCTGTGAGGGCATTTTTAATATAACTATCTACGCTTTTTTCTGATGGAACAGAAGTATGCCAAATTTCCCAGAGGTTTCCGTCGGATGCTGCTTTTACTAAAGCGTCACGATGCTCGATTTTCATCGGTGCAAGTTTTATGTTTTTTCCGGTTAACGTTTTTGGCGAAAGCCATTGGTTATTCATTGAGAAAGCCGTTTGTTTTCTCCAAAAATAGAAAAGTTTTATCAACTCAACTTTGCAATTGCGATTATTTATAAACAATCCGTAGTTTTGACGTATGCTAACAAACGTAGAACATATTGGTATTGCGGTGAAAGATTTGACCATTTCAGATGAACTATTCGCGAAATTGCTAAACGCAAAACCGTACAAAAAAGAGGAGGTTGCGAGCGAAGCAGTTTTGACTTCTTTTTTTAAAGTAAATCAAACCAAGATTGAGTTATTGCAAGCTACTTCGGCAGAAAGTGCCATTGCAAAATTTATCGATAAAAAAGGGGAGGGGATTCATCACTTGGCTTTTGAAGTGGATGATATTTTTGCCGAAATGAAACGCCTTGAGGGTGATGGGTTTATATTATTAAACAAAGAACCCAAAAAAGGGGCTGATAACAAATTAGTGTGCTTTGTGCACCCAAAATCAAGCAACGGTGTGCTGATTGAGCTATGTCAGGAAATGAAAAACCCCTCAACCGAAGGTGGTTGAGGGGTTTCAAAAACAACTTATTTAAACTTAGTTTGCAGAATACGGTCTTTTGTAGTTTCTCGAACGCTGCGGAGTATTAGACTCTTCTACTATGGTTTTCTCAACTATTTTCTCTTCGCTAAACGGCATTTTGTAATTTGTTACAGCCGCCGATGTATTAACGTGACCTTGTACCTTAAACCACTTGCCAGCTTTTTTTGCCTTCGCGTGGTGCTTGTAGTTATTGTGGTGGTAGCCAAAAACAGTTTCTTTATCAACCGTAGTTAAAGTTGATTCGGTTTTTGCTTTCGTCTGCTTGTTTTCGGCTTCGATACTATCTTGATTTCTTTGAGCAAATGCCATTGAGCCAATCAAAAAGAATACGAATGTTGTTACAATGCTTATTTTTTTCATGATTATATTATTTTTAATTGTATGTATATTTTAATTCAAAACTAATTAATGCGACTTTTTCTCGGCTTACATACTGGTTTGTTCAGTAAATATAAACTCCAAATATTGACGAGCAAAATGGGTTTGAGAGTCCGTTTTCGTAGAATAATCAACCTTTAAATATTTAAAATACAAAATTTTATTTTATATGAAGCAAGGTTTTATTGCTTCGCTGTTATTTTTAGAAATTTTATTAAATCAGTCGTTTAGCCGCAGGTCTGAGCAGTCATAATCGTAAATATTATTTTCTTTAGCTCACTATTATAATTGTTAAATGTTGCACCCTATAGTGGCTTTCAACTTGTTTGCGGTGTTATCTTAGCACTAATTCGAATGATTAAATAGATAAAATCAATGTTTTGGGGTTTTCATTTTTGAAAGTTGTTGTATTTTCTTTAAACACCGAATTTT
>JANQUM010000015.1:1442-7469 GCA_030731175.1 Spirosomataceae bacterium | reverse complement strand
GTTTTGGGGTTTTCATTTTTGAAAGTTGTTGTATTTTCTTTAAACACCGAATTTTATGCTATTTCGGCATTTAAAACGTACTTTTTCTGAATTTGAGAGCTTTAAAAACAAAAAAAGAAGCCCGTTAGAGCTTCTTTTCGTACTTCGGTTGATTAAACCTGTCGTTTTACATTCTTATGATGTTCGCTCCGATAGCGTTGAGGCGTTCGTCAATGAATTGATAACCACGGTCAATTTGCTCGATATTATCAATAATACTTGTGCCATCTGCCGAAAGTGCGGCAATGAGCAACGCAACTCCCGCCCGAATATCCGGCGAAGTCATGCGAATTCCCTTTAAGTTGTGACTGCGGTTCAAGCCAACCACTGTAGCACGGTGTGGGTCACACAGAATTATTTGGCCGCCCATGTCGATAAGTTTATCAACGAAGAACAGCCGGCTCTCAAACATTTTTTGGTGAACCAATAAAGTTCCTTTCGCCTGAATAGCCGTGACCAAAATAATTGAAATCAAATCTGGTGTAAAACCAGGCCACGGAGCATCGTAAATAGTCAGGATTGAGCCATCAATCAAGGTGTTAATTTCGTAGTTCTCCTGAGCTGGAATGTGAATGTCATCACCCCGAAATTCCATTTGAATACCTAATTTCTTGAACGTGTCAGGAATAATTCCCAGTTCTTTAATTTGGCAATTTTTGATTGTAATTTCAGATTGCGTCATTGCGGCAAGTCCGATAAAACTACCAATTTCAATCATATCGGGTAACATGGTGTGCTCACAACCGCCAAGTTCTTCTACGCCATCAATAATAAGCATATTTGAGCCGACGCCCTTAATATTTGCTCCCATACGGTTGAGCATTTTGCATAATTGCTGCAAATACGGCTCACAAGCGGCGTTATAAATGGTCGTTTCGCCTGTTGTCAAAACCGCAGCCATTAACACGTTTGCAGTTCCGGTTACAGAAATTTCGTCCATCCAAATGAATGTTCCTTTCATATTGCTGCCTTCTACGGTATAAAAAACGTCTTCGGCATCGTAAGAAAACTCAGCCCCTAATTTCTGGAAACCGATAAAGTGAGTATCAAGTGGTCTGCGACCAATTTTGTCTCCGCCCGGTCTTGGGGCTTTTCCTTTGCCAAACCGCCCGAGCATTGGTCCGAGTAGCATAATTGAACCACGTAACGAAGATGCTTTCGTTTTGTAGGCATCGGTTTCAAAATAGGCGAAATTAACATCATCGGCTTCAAAACGGAAAGAGCCTTCGCCGACCTTGCTGCGTTTTACGCCCATATCTTCCAATAATTCCATGAGCTTATTTACGTCACGGATATTCGGAATATTATGAATTACGATGGGTTCTTTAGAAAGTAATACGGCACAAAGAATCTGTAATGCTTCGTTTTTTGCTCCCTGTGGTTGTAGTTCTCCTTTGAGTTTTTGTCCTCCGACAATCTTAAATGATGACATTTTTTCGAGGTGTGGAAATGGTAAAAGGTGTGTTGAAAACGGTTTTGCAGAATTTACCTTCTTCGGCGATTATCTTTACTAAACCGCTTGGTATTGTTGGTGTTTTTCTTTCGGTAATTATTCGATTTCCGATTGTTACTGCTCGAACTTTGATTATTCGCTCCGCGGCTGCTTATATTGCTGTTTCCATCGTGCGGAGCGGCATCTTCAATAATTCCGTTTTCACGTAAATAATCAATTTCTGCCTGCAATTTGAATTCTGAAAGCTCGAGGATTACCTGCAAACAACTGTTGGTTTCTGTAGTATCTTTATTCCAGGTTAAGAAGAAGCCTTTCATCATTTTTACCAAATAAGAAATAAAAGCTTTTCGCTCGCCCTCGTCTTCGGTCGCTACAATTTTTGCAACCATCAGTTCGAGATTTCGTCCGTAATATAGGTGCTTTATTTTGTGCTGATTGTAAGGAACAATACTCGGTTTTCTACCCAGAATTTCTTTTGGCGGTGGCGGAAACGGGCTGTCAACGTCAAGGTCAAAATTTGCCATAATGTACAGATCATCCCAGAGTTTTTTGGAGTAATCTAACCCGTCACGCATTTGCGGATGAATTTGCCGCATGAGTTCTACTAATATGAATGCTTTTTTTGTGCGTTCGTCTTTATCAGCAATTGACACGATGTGATCAACCAAATGCTGGGTATTGCTTCCGTATTCTTTCATTTCTTATGTTTATGGTTCGGTCAAAATTCTTGTGTTATTGACCTTGAAAAGCAATTTCTTGCGTTCTTTCTATTGTTATGAGTTAACAAAAGTAACAAAAATTAGAGGTTGTATAAAAAAAAGCTACTTTTAGAATCAAATTCATTTCCCCGTTGCTTTTCTAATGAAAAAAACCGTCGTCTTTTATCAAGTTCCGTTGCTGCTACTATCTGTTTACCTTAGCGTTGGTGGATGTTCTAAAAAAACGACGTTACGATCAGAAAAAACGATTGATTCCCCTAAGCGGGAATTTCGGGCGGCGTGGGTAGCAACGGTAGATAATATCGACTG
Source organism: Spirosomataceae bacterium (assembly GCA_030731175.1). Classification (GTDB taxonomy): domain Bacteria; phylum Bacteroidota; class Bacteroidia; order Cytophagales; family Spirosomataceae; genus JANQUM01. Next base: position 4,949 of record JANQUM010000015.1, on the reverse strand, counting down.
GCCTTCAGGTAAAAACCTTTCTACCAATACCCAAAAGGCAGAATTCGTTCGGATTCTTGATCGCCAGCAGGAGTTAGGAATCAACGCCGCAATGGTGCAAGTGCGTGCCGCCGCAGACGCGTTTTACGCTCGTGGAACAGAGCCGTGGTCTGAGTGGTTAACCGGAACGCAAGGAAAATCTCCCGACCCGTATTACGACCCGATGACATTTATGATTGAGGAAAGCCACAAACGCAATATTGAGTTTCACGCGTGGTTAAATTTAAGCCGCGGAACGCACAAAGCCGCTAAATCTATCGCCGATAATCACATCACAAAAACGCATCCTGAATGGTTCTTTTTGTACGACAAACACCTTTTATTTAATCTCGGAATACCTGAAGTACGGGAATATATCATTGATGTTGTGAGAAATATTGCTAAATTTTACGACGTTGATGGTATTCATTTTGACGACTATTTTTACCCGTACACCGTTGTTGATCAGCGAATTAATGACGACGAAGCTTTTCGAAAATACGGGAAAGGTTTTGCAAATGTGGATGATTGGCGACGATTCAACGTGGACGAAACCATCAAAGGTATTGCCGCTGCCATAAAAGCAGAAAAACCACGGGTGAAATTTGGAATAAGCCCGTTTTCGGTTTGGCGGAATGCTTCAGTGGATCCGCTTGGATCGGAAACCCAAGGCGGACAAACCTCCTACGATAATTTGTACGCAGATACTCGCAAATGGTTTCAAGAAGGCTTGATAGATTACATTGCACCGCAAATTTACTTTACGATAGAATTCGACAAAGTTCCGTATAAAACGATGACAGATTGGTGGGTAAATCAATCTGCCGAACGACATATATACGTCGGTCACGGAACGTATCGGGTTGGCACAACCGAGCGGGATAAAGCGTGGGCAATGCCCAACCAAATACCGCGACAGGTGCGTTATAACCGTTCGAAGAAAGGCGTAAACGGAAGTATTTTTTATAATACTTCGTCATTATTTAAAAATAACCTTGGCGTAGCAGATTCACTAAAAACTCTGAATAAGCATCCTGCATTAACGCCAACAATGCCGTGGAAAGATAATGTGCCGCCCAACGCACCAGAAAAAGTTACGGTAAAACGAGCAAGCGATATTGGAATTGTGGTAACTTGGAAAGCCCCAGAAATTGCTTCCCGCGACGGCGAAGAGATTCACAAATGGGTAATTTATCGTTTTGATAATAACGAAATGATGAACCTCGAAAATACCAAAAATATTATAGCAATTATGCCAAATACAGGTTTACTCAGCTACCTTGATACTACTACGAAAAAAGATAAATCGTATGTGTACCTTGTTACGGCACTTGACCGCTTGCAAAACGAGAGTGCTCCGAGTAATCAGGTGCAGGTTAAATAAAAAAATAACCTATGAGGGTTGAATCCTTTTGATAACGAATCCTCATAGGTTTGAATACTGAACTCAAAACTTAATTGGCACTTCAATTAACGTCCTATCCCAAAGTATTCTCATAACGGCTTCGTTATCAGTGCTTTTTACGAATTGAATCGTGAAATTTTCGACCATTTCGTCGGTTTGCTTTACCGGAACGTTCACTCGTAAAACATCTTTGTCTTCGGTATAACTGTACGTTCCCCACTGATCGAGATCAGTACTTAGAATAATGGTCCATTCGTCGGCGTTCGGAATAGCGTAAAGGGCATAAGTTCCGGCTTTTACTTTCTTTCCTTGAATGGGGACGTTTCGGTAGAATTTTATTTCGGCGGCTTCATTAGCTCCCATTCGCCAAACATTTCCAAATTTTACCATCCCCCCAAAAACTTCACGATCTTTCTTTGCAGGGCGACTGTAGATTACACGTGCAATTGCGGGGAGATCTCCAATTTTTTCAGGAGCGAATTTACGGTCGTGGGCGAAGTCGTTCGGGTAATACGACATATCCATCGGGCTTTTATCAATACCTGGTAATTTTTGCGAAAAAGCAGTTGCCGAAAATAATAAAACGAAGAGGAGGGAAGTGATTTTTTTCATTGTGATTTATTGATTTAGTTGTATTTACGAAATTCAGCTTTGGCTTGGTTGCATTTTCCACAAAAAAAGCGGGTTTCCTGATATTATAGGAAACCCGCTTTGTCTTGCTCAATAGAAATCTGGTAAATTACTTTTGGTTTACTCTTGCATGATCGGCAAGGAATTGTTGCAAACCGATATCTGTCAAAGGGTGCTTTAATAAAGCAACAATGGCACTTAGCGGACCAGTCATAACATCAGCACCAATTTTCGCACATTCAATTATGTGCATTGGGTGACGCACCGATGCGGCGAGAATTTGAGTTTCGTAACCATAATTATCGTAAATGGTACGAATATCTTCAATAAGCGTAAGGCTATCGGTTGAAATATCATCTAAGCGACCCAAAAATGGCGACATATAAGTTGCACCCGCTTTGGCGGCAAGCAAGGCTTGGCCAGCAGAGAAGATTAACGTGCAATTCGTACGGATACCTTTATTTGAGAAATAACGCAACGCTTTTACGCCGTCTTTGATCATTGGTATTTTTACCACGATTTGGTCGCTGATTTTGACAAGTTCTTCGCCTTCGCGTACCATTCCCTCAAAATCAGTTGAGATAACTTCGGCACTTACGTCACCATCCACAATGTCGCAAATGGCTTTGTAGTGATCTTTTACGGCTTTGTCGCCGGAGATTCCTTCTTTAGCCATCAAAGATGGATTGGTGGTTACTCCGTCAAGAATTCCCATATCTTGGGCTTCCTGAATATCGGCAAGGCTGGCAGTATCAATAAAGAATTTCATAGTTTTTTCAGTTTATATTTTTTCAAATTTACAATAAATGATGCGAATGATTGAAGATAATCTATTCCTTTTTTTGGTTATTCTTCGACTAAATAAAATAAGTGTATAAATGACAATTATTAAGTAAAAGACAAAAAAAATGGCAAATTCACCGCTACGACTACTTACCCTTGCCACCTTCCGGTTCTGGGGGATTCAGCAGGAGCTGGTAATTTGCCGTGACAAAGGTAAGACAAAATTCTTGCTGGTCAATGAAAGATTTTAAAAAAGGTAAAAACTTTCATATTTTATTTATTTAAAAAGTAATTCGGGCTAATTTTAATTTTTATGGAAATGAAAAGTTGGAAGGAAACTTCAAAAATTAACAAATAAGGCATGTTAGCACGGAAAATACTTCTTTGGATATTTATAGTTCTTTTTGTCCTTTTTGCCGCCGTGCAATATAACGATGTTGACGGCTGGCTCTGGATTTTGACCTATTTACTTACTGCATTTATGTGTTTTCGTGCCGTGCGGGGGCGGGGCGATAAACTCAGTTTTCTGGCTCTCGCTACGCTACTTTTACTTTGGGGAATTAACATTTATCCGCCGGAGTGGGAAGGTGTAATGCTTAATACGGCAGGCATGAAAACGCTCAATATTGAACTCGGACGAGAATCTCTCGGATTATTTATCTGTTCTTTTT
>JANQUM010000015.1:0-1432 GCA_030731175.1 Spirosomataceae bacterium | reverse complement strand
GCTTTCTATTATCCCTAAACTAAACATTTTTAATTTCTTAATTATTTCCTCCGGCACGATCTTTCTCAGAATCTGTTGCGGTAGAGCGGCGGCGGGTGGCTTTTACGTTTTGATTTCCGAAATTATACGAAAATGTAACAGAAGCTCGGCGACTCGTCCAGCGAGATTGGATGTTCATATCTACGTTTTGGTAATCTACTCTTCCGTTAAAAAACGAAGTCAGGAAAATATCGCTCACGTTTAATTTCAAACGACCTTTTTTCTCCCAAAATGACTTCGATAATCCGGCATTTATAGCGTACTGCGGTTTTTCGGCAATTACAATTCCGTAGACGTTCGGCGAGTTATACCACATATTTACTTCTGCCGACCAATCTTTTGGCAACGTAAATGTGCTGGAAGTGTAAAAGTTGTAAGCAAACTGCCCGACGTTCAATTCTCCTCCCGACAAATTGTCGTCTTGGAATTTATTGTAATACAAACTGATTTGGTTGATCATCATCCACCATTTTGTTACCGGAATTGGCAACGAAATATTGGCCGAATAACTCTGGAAATTATCGAGGTTCATGGATACTTGCTTGGTGGTGCGGTCGGCATCGTTCTGTACAATTACGTCGTTGATATAATCTGTGGTATTTGAGTAACCTAACGAAAGCGACATTGCCCCTTTGTAGGTATAAGTCAGCTCCAGATTATCCGTGAATTGCGGCTGCAAAAACGGATTGCCTTCTTCAAACGTAAACGGGTCAAGGAAGAATAAAAATGGATTAAGTTGCGAGTAATTTGGGCGATCAATTCGGCGGCTGTACGAGTACCTCATTGAATGAGCTTCGCTGATATTTTGGTTCAGGAAGAACGTCGGGAAAAGGGATAAATAGTTGCGTTCTACCACTTTGTCAAGCGTTACAGAATTTCCCTTTGAATACGTATGTTCGGCACGAAGTCCGGCTTGTACGCTCCATTTTTCCCATTGTTTTGCTACGTTTATGTAAGCGGCGTTCACTAATTCGTCATAAACGAAGGTATTTGTTTTGCCGATGTCGGTTGTCCAGTTTCCGTCAATTTGTTGTTCAAAAAGAAAATCGTTGTCCGTTTTTACAAAGCCAGATTTTAATCCCGTTTCGAGTTTGATTTTGTTTTCGAGAGGCAGCGTAAAGTCAATTTTTGCGGCATAAATATTTACGTACGTTGGCGTGGTGTTTCGTTGTAAAATATTATTTGTGAAAGCGTCGTTGCCGTCAAAATAATCGGTGTTAAATGTTTGGAATCCGTCGTTGAAAAATCCCGAATAATCGGCATCAAAAGTCAGTTCTTTTCCTTTGCCGTCAAATTCGTGTTTTACGTTGAAATTGACCGAGATGTTCTGGTTTTTTGATGCCAAAGCGGAGTTTTGCACTAATGAACTCGCCGTTATTACATCGCTGGCTGT
>JANQUM010000014.1:5721-12141 GCA_030731175.1 Spirosomataceae bacterium | reverse complement strand
GTTTAACGCATTGAAAACATGGGGTAAATTTGCCGTTGGCACGTTACGAAGAAACAGGCTTTGTCCAATCGTAACCCGAACGTCGTCACCCACAAACCCTTCCAATTTATCTGATAACTGACGGGAAGTTTCTGATCCAATATTTCCCAACGGAACCCGTACGTAAACGCCGTGGTGATTCGCTTGTTTTTGAGGAACAACGTTAGTTTTCAACCAATCGTCGTAGTGTTTTTGATCCGCTTCGTTTATCGTTTCCTCCGAAATTTGCGTAGGTAAAACCTCGGCATCAGTATTGCCGTCAATTGGGTAAACTTTGTACTTCAGCGATAGCTTTTCTTCTTCAACCAACCTCATAACCTCCTCAAAACCAGCCTTTTCCAATAAGAATTTCATCCGAGCTTTGCTGCGGGAATTGCGTTCGCCGTGACGATCAAAGACCCGTAAAACTGCTTCCATGAATGGCACAATTTCTTCAGTTGGGAGAAATTCGTAGGCAATATCAGCAAGCCGTGGTTGAGCACCGAGCCCGCCGCCAATCAATATTTTAAAACCCCGTTTTCCGTCTTTTACTTTCGGAATAAAACCCAAATCGTGCATGTAACTCAGTGCAGTATCTTTATCGGTATTGGAGAAAGAAACCTTGAATTTCCGTCCCATTTCCTGACAAATTGGATTTCGCAAAAAGTACTCAAACGTTTGGTGGGCGTATGGTGTAATATCAAACGGCTCGTTCGGATCTACTCCCGCCGTTTCAGAGGCTGTTACGTTCCGAACAGTATTTCCGCAGGCTTCGCGAAGCGTTACATCGTCCCGTTCAAGTTCCGCCCACAGTTCGGGGCTTCTATCAAGGCTCACAAAGTGAATTTGAATGTCTTGACGGGTTGTGAGGTGTAGGTTTCCGGTTGAGTATTCGTCAGAAACGTCCGAAATTCGTCGCCACTGACGGAAGGTCATTTTCCCATAGGGCAATTTTATACGAATCATCTGAACGCCATTTTGGCGTTGACCGTAAACTCCACGAGCTAAACGCAGGCTGCGGAATTTATCTTCGTCGATTTTCCCTTCGTGGAATAATCTAATTTTTCGTTCGAGGTCGATGATGTCTTTTTCAACAACCGGATTCTCAATTTCAGTACGGAAACTTTGCATTTTATCTTGTTAGATTGGAGATGTGAGAAATGAGATTAGAGATTATTTCTACCCTCAACTTTTCACAATCAACTTACTTTCAATTATTTATAGTAAATCAACAACTGAAACGATAATAATTTCAGCTAAAATTTCGACAAATATACTTAATCTACTGATTTAATAGACTATTAGATTGCATTTTTCCAAAAAAAGATAAAACTCTTACTCCCTGAGCCAATTGATTTTATTTTCTGTAGGGCTACAAAACGTTTTCTGTGACTTTCGTAGTTAAACATCTTGCAAAACACTGAATAATTCTCATTTCCGTGTATTTTTGTAGAGTTGCTCCCACAGTTACTTTCAAATCATTTGTTCGGGGAGTTTTGACATTGCCAAATATTTTTCGGCTTAAAACATCTTAGGCAACTTTTCGTTAGTATTCTACGTAAATAAGTCAGCAAGCAATTTTAAATACAAACTATACTATTTAAATATGAGAAATTACAAAAGTCACGTTTTATTACTTCTGGCACTCGTGTTTTTTGCAGGTTGTAAAGAAGATGAAATAACGCCCGAAGAACCCGTCAGCCCCAACGCCAGTGTGAATGGCTGGATTTATGACGAAATGAAAGATTGGTATTTGTGGACGGATCAACTTGCTGCGAAAACTGGCACAGACAACGCCTTATCTCCCGATGAGTATTTCGAGTCGCTGCTTTACCAGCCAGGCGAAACCGACCGCTTTTCTTGGATTCAGGAAAGTGCGGAAGAGCTTACCGCATCTTTACAAGGAAAAAATACTGCCTTAGGAATCCGCACATCGCCGTTTTATACAGATAACACCCAAACAAATATTGCGTTTACCGTTTCTTACGTATTAACAGGGAGTCCGGCAGATCGGGCGGGAATTAAACGTGGTGATTTTATCACGAAAGTTGGTGGAAACGCCATCACTCTTGACAATTACCGAACGGCTCTCACACCCGAAAACCTCACCCTAACCATGGGAGATTACGTGAACGGAAATATTGTAGCAAATAGCACGATTTTAAACGTCACGAAAGAAGAAGTTCAGACTAACCCGATTCAGCATTACTCTATTATTACGGAAGGCAGTAAGAAAATTGGGTACTTGGTTTACACGCAATACCTTTCGCAGTACGACGACGAAATGCGTAAGGTTTTTGGTGAATTTAAGGCGGCCGGCGTAACCGAATTGGTTCTTGACTTACGTTTTAACGGCGGCGGTTACATTTCTTCTGCTACAACTTTATCCTCATTAATTGGACGTGGCGTTTCTTCAAGTAAAGTTTGCTACCGCGACGAGTGGAACGCCAATATCACTAAGCAATATAGTGCTGCGTCTTTTACGAAATATTTTCAAAACGAGCCCAACAGTATTGGAGCGTCTTTGAGCCGAGTATTTGTTTTGACGTCGGGAAGTACAGCTTCAGCGAGTGAACTGACCATGAATAACCTATTACCCTACATGGAAGTTATTCAAATTGGCGGAAATACCTATGGTAAAAACGTGGGATCAATCACGATTGCTGACGATCAAAAACGCTGGAATTGGGGAATGCAGCCAATTGTATTGAAAACGGTAAACGCCAACGGTACTTCAGATTACGGAACAAAAGACGGCTTTAAGCCACAGGTTGAAGTGTCTGATAACCGCCTGCCATTCAAGCAATTTGGTGATAAAAGTGAGACGCTTTTAGCATCGGCAATTGCATACATAAATGGTGGATCAACGCTTGCCACTTCGGCAAATCTCAGAATCAAGCCTTCTGAAATGGTGTCGCCTCGCTCCTTTGCAGATAACCCACGGCAAGATCGCTACGAAATGTACGCCGAGCCGCTTCCTCGGTAATAAACTATTTCAAGTTATTAAACGCCAAAAGCCCGCGAGAAATCGTGGGCTTTTGGCGTAAAAACGGTTAGGAAAATGGTATTAAAACTTACACGCCGCAGCGTCGTTTTTTACGTAGTAGCTTTTGAAATTCTTGGCGGCGGGGTTCATGCAGCCTTTCAGGTTTAGCAGTTCTACTTTTCTAAATTCGATCGGATGGCTTTCGCTTTGCAACGAGATTGTTCCTTCCGAAAGCATCTGCCCGTCGGGTTTATCTTTGGGATTAAAACCGCTAACTACGCCGCCGCCAATACTCGGTTTGGTGTATTCCATGGCTATTTTGCCGTTTACCCAATGCCTTATCAGCGAGTCTCCGAAAACTTCTACTTCGGCACGAACCCACTCGCCCGCCGGGGCGGCTTGAACGGTAGAATTAATGCAGTGGCGTTCGTCAAATTTACCTTCGTACCACACGTTTGTACCAGGCGTGCAAAGGTTACAATCAGTTCGGGGTTTTCCGTCGTCAAAGCCGCCTAGTAATTGTACTTCAATGGAAATCGGGAAATCCTGATTCAAACCCATGCTTTCGGCGGGTTGTCCGTGTATCATTATTCCACTATTTCGGAACGCCCACCCCTCGCCTTTGGGAGCTTGCTTTCCCACAAAACGGTATTCGGTAGCTATTTTGTAATAGCTAAATTTATCTTTGTAAAACAAATGACCGTACTGCATTTTGAAATCATCGTATTCGTCGTAGTTGACCGCAATATTTCCGTCTATGACTCTAAATGTATTGTTGTAATTATCGTTGAGTTCGTGACCTCTAATTTTGATATTCCAACCGTTGAGCGTTTTTCCGTCAAAAAGCTGTTGCCATTCTTCGGTATCAGTTGCAGTGTTTTTTTGCGTTACACAAGCGGTAACTAAGAAGAAAAGGGTTCCCAGAAGGATAAAGGATTTTTTCATAGGTGTTGAGGTTGATACATTTGTTTTATCAAAGTTAGGATTTTGTGGCGTGAAGTCAAGCTGTATTAATTTTACAAAAAAAGGCCCGCACCATAATTTCTGGTGCGGGCCTTTGATTTTGATAATTATAACTTACGCAAATGCAGGTTTTTGCTTTTGCGAAGCCGCTTTTTTTGCCGACGGGATAAGATAAATATTGGCGGCAACTTCTTTAAAACCGATGAGCTTTAATACATTTTTTAACGTCGGGACGGCTATGTTTTGAGCTAAATCTGTCTTGGTTTCCATGTGCTTGTATTTTAGTATAAATGACGGTTCATTTACAATTATAGAAAATAACTAAAGAAATGCACAATCTGTGTACGTAAATTTATTTAACGGTAATAAAAACATATTTAACTACTGAAAGTTTTAGCTGTACATCGAGCAAGCAATTCGTTTTGTTACCTTTGCACTCTTAATCAAACGTACTTATGACCTTCAAAAAAAGTATTCCAATTTTCATTTCCGTTTTGTTTTTAATCAGTTCGGCAATTGCCCAAACCGCAGACCCAAAAGCCGCCGCAATTGCAGACGAAGTGATGAAGGCGATGGGCGGCGAAAAAGTATGGAACAACACCCGCCACCTGCACTGGAATTTCTTCGGGGCAAGAACCTTAACCTGGGATAAATACACGGGCGACGTTAGGATTGACGTGCCCAAAGACGAAACCGTTTATTTACTAAACGTGAATACAATGAAAGGCAAAGCTACCGAAAAGGGTGAAGAAATTACGGAGGCCTCCGAACTGAAGAAAGCCCTTGAAAAAGCAAAAAGTATCTGGATAAACGATTCGTATTGGTTAGTGATGCCGTTTAAACTGCAAGATCCTGGCGTAACACTTACTTACGAAGGCGAAAGAGCAACCGAAACGGGCGAAATGAGCGATGTACTCGGACTTTCCTTTGAAAACGTAGGTCTCACGCCGCAGAATAAGTACCTCGTATTTGTGGATAAAAAGAGCCGATTGGTTACGCAATGGTCGTTTTACCGCAACGCCTCTGACGAAAAACCTGGCTTTACGCTGCCATGGGGAGACTACAAAGCCTACGACAAACTCATGCTCTCCGGCGAACGCGGCGAGCGGGATTTAACCGATATTAAAGTTTTCAAAAAACTTCCACAAAGTGTTTATACTTCATTCGAGAAACCAACTTTGTAAAACAACCTGAAGCAGGTTACTCAAGACATATTTTAATCCTCAAATTTCTTTTTAAAAATGACTGATTTCAAAACGGGCGTATTGATTGTAAATCTCGGAACGCCAGATAGTCCAAGCACCCCCGACGTGAGAAAATACCTCCGCGAATTTTTGATGGATGGGCGGGTTATAGACTTCCCTGTTGTGCCGCGTTGGATGCTCGTAAACCTCATCATTGCCCCGTTTCGATCACCAAGTTCGGCGAAACTTTACAAAGAGCTTTGGACCGAAAATGGATCGCCGCTCAAAATCTACGGCGAAGCAAACGAAGTGCAGTTGCAAGAAGCTTTAGGTGACGAATACATCGTAAAATTGGCGATGCGTTACCAAAGTCCAAGTGTAGAATCGTCGCTTACTTTTTTGCGGGATGCGGGCGTCAAGCAAATCATTGTAATACCGTTTTTCCCGCAGTACGCTTCGGCCACTACTGGGTCGGTTTACGAAGAAGTCATGCGACTCGTTACGAAGTGGCAAGTTATTCCCGAAATTGATTTCGTCAGTTATTTCCACGACCGCCCTCGCTTCATTCAAGGCTTCGTTGATAACGCTCAAGAGCAGTTACAATCTTTTGATTACGAACATTTTATATTTAGCTACCACGGCGTTCCTGCACGGCACATCCGCAAGGGTGATTACACAAAAAATACCTGTAAATTAGGCAGTTGCTGCGATACACTCACGCCGCAAAATCAGCTTTGCTATCGTGCCCAGTGCTTTGCTACCACGCGGGCGTTGGTAGAAAAATTGGGTTTGAAAGAAGGTACCTATACGACGTGTTTCCAGTCAAGGTTGGGGCGTGAAACGTGGGTGCAACCCTATACTGAAGATGTAATCAAAGACCTCGCCGCCAAGGGCGTAAAGAGCGTATTGGCTTTTTCTCCGGCGTTTGTGGCGGACTGCCTCGAAACAACCCTCGAAGTGGGCGATGAATACAAAGAACTTTTTGAAGAAAAAGGTGGCGAACACTGGGATTTAGTACCAAGTCTTAACGATTCTGAAAACTGGATTGCCCTATTGAAAGAATTAGTTTTGGAAAAAGCAGGAAAGGCGAAAGAATTGGCTTCGGCTTAACTTGGTCTAATATTCTGATTTATCCTCGTAGGCTCTAAAACCTACGAGTTTTTTTTACTGCCGGTATTTAATTTCTAAGCCGTGGTCTAGTTCTTTTTTCACTTGAGAACCTTGAATATAACCGCCCGTTTGTATCAACCAGGTAAGCGAATCCTTTGG
>JANQUM010000014.1:0-5711 GCA_030731175.1 Spirosomataceae bacterium | reverse complement strand
CCTCAACGACTCAGAAAACTGGATTGCTCTTTTGGAAGAGTTGGTCTTGGAGCAAATAGGAAAGACGAAAGAATTGGCACCGGCATAACTTGGTCTAATACTCTGATTAATCCTCGTAGGTTTTAAAACCTGCGAGGATTTTTTTTACTGTCGGTATTTAATTTCTAAGCCGTTGTCAAGTTCTTTTTTTACTTGAGAAACTTGAATATAACCGCCCGTTTTTATCAACCAAGTAAGCGAATCCTTTGGGGACTTCTCAAAAAGTGAGTTGTAATGATTCTTTGCCGTGGCTAAAAGAGCATCGGCAGATTCTGGGCTGTTGAGATAAACATCAATATCAACCCCAATTAATTTATTTTGGCTATCACGAAGGTACAAGATATCGGCAGATTCGAGGGTGCTGCGTTCGTACATAAAACCGACGTGGCTCGGGCGGTCTTCAAATAGCTCAAGGCTTTCGTTTCTCAATACAGAATCTATCGGCGTCCCGAATTCAAATCCACGCACAAATACCTGATTACCAATCACTTCTGTCAAAAATTTCTGACTTTCAATATCACCCAAAACTGTGATTTCTTCGGCTATTTCGTTGTCTTCTGTGATTACATTTTCTTCTTCACTTTTACGGCAACCCAACAGTACTAAAATCAAAATTACAAAGCCTGCTAAACGTTTCATTAAATTTTGTTTTGAAATAAATTACAAGTTACGAACAACGCTAAAAAAGAACATCTTTTCTCCCAACTGATTAACAGAATAATTTAAACGCCCGATGGTGTCGTACCACGTCACGATATCCAACCCTATGCCTCCACCAATTAACCGCCTGTTTCCGAGGAAGGTAGAACTAAATTCTGGAAAAGAATTTCTGACATAACCAGCATCTAAATAGGTAGTAAAATATGCTGCCACCGGTAGCGTGCTAAATTGTTTTACCTTGACAAAGCGGGACAAGTCGAACGTTCGGTTCATGAACTGATACTTCAAATTAGAGCGTAGAAGTCCATAATCTTGCCCATCTATAACATAAAGCTCGTAACCTCGCACTAAGGCGTTTCGGAAGCCCAATCCGGCAGTTAATGTATAAGGCTGTAGCTTTGGCAATGATACTTTCCCGGTCATGCTGACGTCGCCGTAGAGTTTTTTTATAATCGGAAAAAACCTCGTGTATGTCGCCGCTAAATTGAGTTGGTTAACATCGCTATTTTTCCCGATACCGAATTTGGTAATTCCCGCCGCCAGCAAATGCCCGTCTAAGGCGTATTGATAATTATCCCGTTTATCGAAACGGTAGGTATAACTTAACTGCGTGTAGCGTTGGTTTCGCCCTTCGCTCGAAAAATAATTGGGATTTAACCCGATAATCGTGTCGGCAACCGTGGTATTATTATAGCCAGCATAGAGTGCATGCGTGTGGTATAAATTATTTCTAAAAGTGTATTGAAAATAGCCGCCCCACCGCCGCCGAACCTGCTCATCTGTGTTCAGAAATTGGAGCTTATCTTCTTGCGTTCGGAACGCCACGGTGCGTTGCGTGGAGTAGAAAACGCCAGTGCTAACGCCCATGCGTTGTTTTTTATCAATATACGGTCGGGAATATGAAGCCTCAAAATATGGCACAAAACCGCCATAAACTCTCAGAGCGAGTTGATCTGCCTTTCCGGTGAGGTTAAAATGCCGTGCCTGCACGCCGTAGGTAAGCCGTCTCAAATCACGGTTACGTTCGTACCACCATTCATTAAAACTTCGGTCGGATAAAAACACAACCGGCAACACCAAAACGTACCACCGCTCTTTTACAGTAATGGTGACGACAATTTCGTTTTCAAAAACCTCCGTGGCGGTTACCGCAACTGTAATAAATAAATTAGTGTTAAAAACATTACTTTGACACCTCGCCAACACGCCTGGAATGCTGAAATTTTGCAGCGTATCGCCAATTTCAAACGGAAGTTCACGGTTAATTATTGAAGCGTTTGTGCGTACGTTTCCTTCAATAACAACTTCCCGTACAACTTTGAGGGTTGAATCTTGCTGAGCCGTCACCAACGAATCAGGCACGGCGAAAAAATTAAAGAAGATAAACAGAATTTTTACCAAAAGTATCTAAAATGTGGATTGCGGTACAAATAAAACATATTTACGAGTATAAACGGTTGGCAGACTAATTATTCGTAAAAACAACGGGCTAATTAGTAATATTTTTGTTGATTTGTTATTCTCAAAGCGTTTAAATCAAGCTTTACACTTTGCTATTCACCAAAATATAACCTTTAATGAAATTTAAAAAACCTAACCTGACGTTCAGTCAGATTATAAACATGAACGTCGGCTTCTTCGGAATCCAGTACAGTTTCGGTCTTCAGCAAAATGCGGTAACACCCATTTACGATATGCTTGGTGCGGCACCAGATCAAATCCCGCTTTTACACTTGGCGGGGCCGGTTACAGGTTTATTGGTGCAGCCAATTATCGGGGCGTTGAGCGACAAAACCTGGCACCCGAGATGGGGCCGGCGGAAGCCCTATTTCCTTGTTGGAGCAATCATGTGCAGCGTTTGTTTGCTTGTTTACCCGTTTAGCAGTTCGCTTTGGATGGCGGCAGGTTTACTCTGGATTTTAGATGCTGGAAACAACACCGCAATGGAACCGTACCGAGCATTTATTGCCGACAAATTAAACCCCGAACAGCAAGGTCTTGGCTTTCAAACGCAAAGCTTTTTCACGGGTTTTGGGCAAACGCTCGCTAATTTGTCACTCTTCATATTTCCGTTTTTACTCGTCGGTAAGACGGGATCTTTGCCCAATTGGGTTTACGCCTCATTCTTTTTGGGAGCGGTTTGCTCTATTGGCTCAATTTTGTGGAGCATGAAAACCACGCCCGAAATTCCGCCGACGGACGAAGAATTGGAGGAAATGAAAAAAGAACCATTCAGCATTTTAACGCCTTTTCGGGAAGTTCCCGCCGCCATTCGGGATATGCCGAGAGTAATGTGGCAACTGGCGTTGGTTTACCTTTTTCAATGGTACGCGTTGTTTTGTTACTGGCAAAATTCTTCAAAAAGTATCGCTCTCTCGGTTTGGGATGCAACCCCAAAAACTAACCCGGAAATATACCAAGAAGCGGTTGGATGGACGGGTTTGGTAAACGGCTGGTACAATATAGTGACTTTCATGACCGCGTTTGGTTTGGCGTGGCTGGCGAAGAAATACAACGCTAAGTACGTGCATTTTATTTGCTTGATTTTGGCAGCGATTGGCTTCCTCGCCTTCCCGAATATTGAAAACAAGTATTTACTTTTTGTAGCTATAACCGGATTTGGCGTAGGTTGGGCGAGTATGATGGGTATTCCGTATTTGATGGTGGTTGCTGACATGCCGAAAGAACGCTACGGCGTTTACATGGGAATTATCAATATGATGATTGTAATACCGATGATTCTCCAAACCCTGACTTTTGGTTATATTTTACGTGAATTTTTAGACAATGACCCCCGCAACGCCATTACCTTCGGCGGCGTTTTATTGCTGTTGGCAGCCGCAGCAACGTTGTTGATAAAACCGTCTAAAAACGAATTATCAGGAGAAACCGCCCCTAAAAATGGGGCTTTGAAAGAATAAATACTCGCAAAAAAATACCAAAAGCCTTTCAATACTGCGTATTGAAAGGCTTTTGGTATTTCCAAGAAATTTTGGTACGGTTTTTATCAAAAATATTACGTACACGCGTGCTATATTCGATGAAAAAAAATAAACTAAAACTCAATAAGGGCGGATTCTACTCATTATTAATTCTGCTTTGCACAATTGCTTCGCTACAAGCTTTTGGTCAGGCTACAACACCTTTTGTGTGCAAAGATGGCTTTGGTTACCTCTTTCAAGGAAGCCCTGCGGATGTATTTCAGGTAAATTTACAGACTGGAATTTCTACCAAAGTCAAAGATGCTATATCCACAAGTGCGGTTTCAGCGGGATATAACCCAATTGATAACTTCATTTGGATTGTGGATAAAGGTACAAGCGACCTCATAAAAGTTGACGCAAACTGGAATAAAACCAATTTTAGCACTCCTTTACCCCGTAATATTCACGTTGTTGATATTGATGCAAACGGCATTTTTTATGCTTATACCAGCGGATTAATATATCGCTATGACCTCAATACTCCCACACCGACACAACTCTCCACCTTAACGTCAGGAACAATAAGCGTGGCCGATTTCGCTTTTAGCCCCATTGACGGCTTTATATACGGCATTGCTACTAATGGTAGCATTTACAAAACTAATCCAGCTAATGGCTCAACAACCGTGGTTAGAACCCTTAGTAACTTACCAGTCCAGACGTACGGAGCGGTATATTTCGACGGTGAAGGAACGCTGTACATTAGCGGAAATACGAACGGAGAAATATACAAAATCAGCAACGCCGCTCTTACCAATCCGGCATCGACTGAAAATGCCGTTTTCTTTTCAAACGGCCCATTCGCAAGTCAAAATGACGGAGCTCGCTGTGCAAGTGCCCCACTTTGCAAAGTCGGTACTACTAAACCCACTTTAAACCAAACTTCTTTAACAAATACCTGTTCGGCTACTTCGGTAAATCTCGCCAACATCTCCGCAAATAATACCCCCGATGGTACTATCCTGACGTGGCATACGGGTTCGCCAACTACCAATGCCAACCGAATTGCAAATCTGACCGTTAGTACTTCGGGTACGTATTACGCTACTTTTTATGATAGCGAAAATGATTGCTACAGCACTTCCAGTCAATCATTTACGGTTACTATTAATCCAATACCGAAGGTCCCGACTGGTGTTTCAACAAATAAAAATACACTTTGTATTAGCGAATCAGCAACCCTAAGTGGAGCCTGCTCCTTAGGTAGTGTTAATTGGTACGTCAACAGTTCAAACGGCACATTGGTAGGAACCGGAAGTACGCTAAATGTTACACCATCTGCTACTACTACTTACGTTGCTACGTGTAAATCCACTAATCCGGCTTGCGAAAGTTCTGCTTCTGCTTCGGTTACTATCACGGTGAATCCGAAACCGGCAGCTCCAACCATCGTTGCGGGTAGTTCTCGAATTTGTGCGGGTACAAGTACTACGCTAACCGCGTTAGGTTGCAACGGTACTATCAATTGGTCAACTGGAACATCCGGGCCTTCGATTACCGCTAGTCCTACGGTTCAAACGGGTTATTCGGCCACCTGCACTAACACCGAAGGATGCGTTAGTGATGCCAGCAACAGCACCATTCAGATTACCATTGCCAACATATTTTTCTCGGTTGATAAACAAAACCTATGCTCAGGAGAAAGCGTAACGCTTACCATGGGCGGATGTAATGCAACGAGAACTTTTTTTGCAAACGGAAATTTAATAAACTCTTCTTCTAACAATATTTTTATAGATACTCCAGCGGCAAACGTAACTTATACAGCTCAATGCGGTGGAGTAGCTGCCACGGCGTGTGCCACAAACTCTACTGCCGGAGTACCGATTACAGTTCGGACAACTCCAACACCGCCAACCCTTTCTGGCGGCAGAACAATATGTGTAGGTAGTTCGGCTACGCTAACAGCAACGGGTTGTTCAGGGACAGTCAATTGGTCTAATTCACAGACGGGGCCATCTATTTCAGTAAGTCCGAGCACAACTACTTCTTACACCGCAACTTGCTTAGTGAATGGTTGCGTTAGTG
>JANQUM010000013.1:11343-12145 GCA_030731175.1 Spirosomataceae bacterium | reverse complement strand
AACCAGTACGGAATACTACGATTTGACAAAAAAGCAATTGCCTTTTATGTCAGATGACCAAATTCTTTGCGAGCCAAACCGCCGAAATACCGCTCCGTGCATTGCGTATGCTTGTTACAAAATTGCGAAGCAAAACCCGAACGCAAACATCGTAGTTGCCCCCGCAGACCACATAATTTTGAAAGAAGAAGAGTTCAAACGCAGAATTAACGTTGCGTTAAATTTCTCGGCTCAAAATGATGTCTTGGTCACGCTCGGAATTACGCCAACCCGCCCCGATACCGGTTACGGTTACATTCAATTTGTTGAAAACGAAAGCGAAGAAAAACGAGTAAAAACTTTCACCGAAAAACCAAACCTCGAATTTGCGAACCAGTTTATTGCCAGTGGTGATTACGTCTGGAACGCCGGTATTTTTGTTTGGAATGTGCACGCAATCATAAAAGCATTTACCGAATTTCTGCCCGAAATGGCGGACGCACTGACCATTGCTCAACCACATTTTTACACCGAAGGCGAAAAAGAAGCTCTTGACGCCGCTTACCCACGTTGCCGCAGCATCTCCATTGATAACGGCGTGATGGAACGTGCCGAAAATGTCTATGTAGTTTTGAGTGATATTGGTTGGTCAGACCTCGGAACCTGGAAATCTGTTTACGAAAACTCCGAAAAAGACGAAAACAATAACGCCATTGATGCCAACGTCATGCTTTACGATACCAAAGACTGCGTCATCAAAGCCCCGAAAGATAAATTAGTAGTTGTGAATGGCTTAGAAAACTTTATTGTCGCAGATTTTGAC
>JANQUM010000013.1:5595-11333 GCA_030731175.1 Spirosomataceae bacterium | reverse complement strand
GTGTAATGACAGTTAAAAGAAACAAATTTATATAACACTTATCTTTGCACGGATGCCACTTGCATAGAAATGGAAGTAAACACGACATTTTTGCGAGTACAGTTAATGGCAAAAAGACAACCGTTCCTCGACATCCAACTATTGATAATCGGCTTTGCGATTTAATCTGCAAACAATTGGGCGTTGAAAAGATGTGAAATCACCGTTTTTTTTTGATGCTTCCCGAAGGTTTTTACCTTTGGGAAGTTGTATCATCGAGTTTTACTCAGTTTGATAGGATGATCGTATTTTTTGTTAAACCAAGCGTAAGAAACACCATCCTCGTGGCTGCCATCGGCATTTCGGGTTTGATTCTTCATGCGTCCCTCTAATACAAACCCTACGCTTTCGTACACACGAATCCCCGCAATATTTGAAGCTCTCGCTTCTAATTCGACTCGGTAGATGTCAGTTCTGTGGCTTTCTACGTGAGATAAAAACGCCCGAAAAAGTTGTTTGCCCACGCCTTTTCCTTGAAAATCAGGACTTACCCCGATGGTAAGAAACGAAAGTAAATGATCAAAAATATGAATGCCTTTTTGCGAAGCGTGTATTTCTCCAATTATCTGATTGTCTAAAACGGCTACCATTCCTAAGCCGCCGCTTTCTATGCTTCGCCAAATTGATTGAATGTAACTTTCGTTAACCTCCTCCTTACTTCTTGCGATACCTGTCGGATCATCAGCCACAGAACGGTAAAGGTGCAATATTTCAGGAAGGTCTTTCTCTTCGGTTAGTCTGAAGGTCATTTTAAATAGAAATTAATTGCTCTCCCCCATAACCGCCAACGCAACCCTGATTTTTCCGTAGTCAATGCTGCCGTTAAAATAATCAAAAAGGGGCTTCATGGGGTCGTTCGGTTGCATTTTTATGGCTTTCATTCCTTTTGCAATTTCGTCGTAGGTGAAATCATCAATCAAATCTTTTAGGTTGATGTCTTCGCCTTCGTTTTTGAGTTTGACCAAATGCCCAACGATGGTTGTGGGCGAAAGTTTACGTTCGGTCGCAATTTCTTCCATGCTTTGTCCGTCTTTAAACATTTCCAGTGTCACGTGGTAAGTTAGCCCTTTTGTCAGCCGAACTCCTTTCTCGGAATTTGCTTTGACATATTTCAGGATTTCTTCGATAAAAACGTTGCCGTAACGCCGCATTTTTTCCTGCCCAACACCCGAAATCGTCATAAATTGCCCCGGACTGATTGGCTTTCTGTCCGCCATTTCTGAAAGCGACGAATCATTGAAAACTAAATACGGTGGAATGCCCAGACTATCGGCGAGTTGCTTCCGCAATTGACGTAAAATCTCGAATAATTCGTTGCGGATAATTTCCGTTTTAGACTTTCTCGCTGGTACTTTTTCGTCTTCGAGGGCTTTTCGTTCTTTTGCTGATATAAATTCTGAAAGCTCCACTTTTCGTTCGCCTTTTAAGACTTGCCAACTCACTGAGTTTAGCCGGAAAGCGTGACCTTCG
The DNA here is from genome assembly GCA_030731175.1 of Spirosomataceae bacterium. Classification (GTDB taxonomy): domain Bacteria; phylum Bacteroidota; class Bacteroidia; order Cytophagales; family Spirosomataceae; genus JANQUM01. Next base: position 9,824 of record JANQUM010000013.1, on the reverse strand, counting down.
TCGTAGGCAATATCCATCATTCCAGAATTGAGCAACTGCGAAATATAATCCGCCCATTCTTCGAATTTCAAGTCTTTTCCTACCCCAAAAGTCGGGAGTTCTTCGTAGCCGGCACGTAAGAGGTTTTGATTTCGACTTCCCCGCAAAATATCAATCAGCATTCCCATTGCCACTTGCTGATTGGCACGGGCAATGCCCGAAAGAGCTTTTTGGGCGATGACCGTTCCGTCAAAACGACTTCTCGGATTTTTGCAGACATCGCAGTTGCCGCAATCTTGCTGCATTTCTTCGTTGAAATAACTGAGCAAAATCCGTCGGCGGCAAATATTAGCTTCGGCGTATTGCCGCATTCGTTCTAATTTGGCTTCCATCAGTTCCTTCTGCTCTTCGGGCGAGTTAGAATCCTGAATCATGCGGCTGCGGGTAATGATGTCCCCGTAGCTATAAAAGAGCTTGGTTTGGGCTTTTGTTCCGTCTCGTCCGGCACGTCCAATTTCCTGATAAAAGCTTTCTACGTTTGAGGGTAAGTTGTAGTGAATAATCCACCGGATGTTCGATTTGTCAATTCCCATTCCGAAGGCAACCGTTGCCACAATAACCTGAATATCGTCTTTGATAAAACGCTCCTGCACACGGCTTCGCTTATCGGCGGGAACTCCGGCGTGGTAAAAATCTGACTTTATTCCGGCTCCCAATAAGTTTGCGGCAACGGCTTCCGTACCTTTTCTACTGAGGCAATAAATAATACCCGCTTGGTTCGGAACGGTTTTCAGGAAATCCTGAATTTGATTCATCCGCTTCCGACCCGGAAGCACCGCCAAACTAATATTGGGGCGATCAAAACTCGAAATAAATGTATTCTCTTCGGGAATGTGTAACTGCCGACAAATATCTTTTCGGGTTACTTTATCTGCTGTGGCTGTGAGGGCAATGATTGGCGTATTCGGAAATTCATCTTTTATGATGGCAAGTTGTCGGTATTCAGGGCGGAAATCATGCCCCCAAGACGAAATACAATGCGACTCATCCACGGCGAAAAGGCTGATTTTCAGTTCTTTAAACATCGCCATCAGGTTTCCCGAAAACAGCTTTTCGGGAGCAATGTAGAGCAATTTCAACTCGCCCATTTTAGCCGCCCAAAGTACTGCGTCTTGCTCTTGCATACTCAAAGATGAGTTGAGGTAAGATGCCTTTATTCCGTTGCTTCGTAAAGCTTCCACTTGATCTTTCATCAAGGCAATAAGCGGCGAAATTACAATGGTAAGCCCGTCAAAAAGCAGTGCCGGAATTTGAAAACAGACCGATTTTCCACCGCCGGTGGGCATTAATACTAAGGCGTTATTTCCTGAAGTTACGTGGTCAATTATTTCGGCTTGCAGCGGGCGGAAACTATCGTACCCGAAATACTCTTTTAATACAGTGGACTTATTCATCAAGTAGAGATTCTTTCATTATTTTTACCAACTGTAAATTTACGAACCATAAACTTATCCCGACAGTTATTCGGAGCTAAACCCTAACTCATTTTCAGCTATGAACAAATTATTTCTTCAATCAGGTGCAATTTTAGGACTTTTGGGCGTTGCCATCGGGGCATTTGGTGCTCATGCGTTCGCAAAAATGCTGGAAGCCTCCGGCAGAACGGCTACGTTTGAAACGGCGGTGAAATATCAATTCTATCACGCATTGGTTTTGATTTTGATCGGGCTTTTATTTAAAGAAATTCCGACAAAATTCATGACTTACAGCGGTTACTGCATGCTTATTGGCGTGTTGATTTTCAGCGGCTCGCTTTATATAATTTGCTTTACGGGTATTAAGGCGTTTGGTGCTGTTGCTCCAATTGGCGGAACGCTGATGATAGCGGGTTGGGGGTTATTGATTTACGCCGTTTCACGGATGACGTGACGCAGGCTTCTTTCCAGAATATCCCCCATGTTTTTGCAGGTTTTGAAAGACGCGTCTTTATAGTAAATCTCTAAATCCTTTTTTAGGATTTCCAAGTTTTCGGGAAGATAGATTACATCCGTTTTCATGACCGACACCAAATCTTTTAATCGCAGGCGTTCAGCGTGCATTCGATTGGCAATTAATGAGCGTTCTTCAATTTGATATTGCTTCACAGATTCTGGGGTCATGTACTTCATGCCCATTTCAATAATGCGGTTATTTTGCTTGAAATACTGCGGCATATACACCGAGCGACTGCCTTCGTAAGATTGCTGGTCAAAGTCAATTGCCCGAATTCGGTAATGGAAATCCTCAAAATCTGGCGTAATGATTACCACAAAGTTTGAAGAGTGCATATCACCAAGAAGCCGCACGAAGCACCTTTCGTTGAACTTTATAAATTCTTTCGCTAATCTGATTGGATTTAAGTTAACGTCGCTGAGGTGATTATCCATGAAAATATCCCCCGGGATTCCCGCAATGTGTTCTTCCACCAACGTTTCTTTGTAAGTAACGTAGTTTAAAACATTCGGAGACAAAATATGCTCAAGTTCTAAACCGTAAACCCGCGAGGCGTCCGCATTTTTCACATAAAAATAATCGTAGTTATCATTTACTCGATTTATAATCCGTATTCTAAACGGTGATGTATTTGCGTAGGTGCAAAAATCTACCCGATCCACCACTAAATGCTCGATAACGCTGGCATCGCCGTCAGTTTTGAGGTCGGCATAGATTATTTTGAGGTTATGGTAAATCTCCGCCAAATCTGACTGGGCGTAAAATACCGTTTCCCAAAGCGTATCGTCGCCTTTTGTGTCGTAAAGCGGAATACGGTTATCGTATCGTAGCAAATCACTGTAACGCAGCGGCAACGCTCTTTCCCGACCGTATTTCAACAAATACTTGCGAAGTAAAGGAGAAATATTGAACGGGATTTTTTTCTTCGATATTAAAGCCATAAATCAATCAACTATCTACTCAAGTTACGTAATAAACGAAAAGAACAAGCGTTTTTGTGAAAAACAAATGTTGCCGTAAAACTTAGCATTTACCAGTATTCCCGCTAATTTTGTGGCTTGACTATTGAAAATCAATACCTTAAATAATAAATATCCCTATGGAACATTCAGAATCGTCGAATAACTCGGTCATCAAAGCGGGCTTAATTTTAGCAATCGCATTGGCGGTCTTGTTCGGTTTCTTGTATTTCAACGCCCGTCAAGAAAACAGCGAACTAAATATTGACGTAACCCAAAAAGAACGTACGTTATTAATAACACAATCTAAATTGGATTCAATTGGGCGTGAACTTGATGCTAAAATTGCCGAAGTTTCTGCCCTTGGTGGTCAGATTGAAGAACTTGAAGCCCTAAAGGTGCAACTCGATAGTGACAAGCGGGCATTGTTAAATTCACGAAATGTGAATATCAGCGAATACAAAAATAAAATTAAGAACTACGAATCTGCTTTGCTGAAAAAAGACGAGGAAATTGCTCGTTTGCGTTCAGAAAATACGCAACTTTCAACGCAAAACCAAACATTGACAAGCGAGGTAAGCACGCTCACAAATATCAAATCAGATCTTGAAATACAAAAAAATGCTTTGAGTGATTCGGTTAACAATTATTCTGTTCGTAATCGCGAGCTAAGCGATAAAGTTACTTTGGCAGCAGCCTTAAAAGCGACAAATATTTCCGTAAATGCAATCAACTCCCGTGGGCGTGAGCGTGACGGCGGAGATTATAAAGCCCGAAGAATTGACAAGGTAAAAATCGCTTTCAAGCTTATTGAAAACCCGTTAACGAAAAAAGAAAATAAACCCGTTTACGTGAGGTTGGTTGATCCGAGTGGAAACGTAATTTCTGATATGGCAACCGGATCTGGTTCTTTCAACTTTGGTGGAAAAGAAACCGTGTACACCGCAAAACAAACCATATTTTACGATAATACTGGTCAAACGGTTGACTTCATCTATTCTCGAGGAGCACCCTACGAGTCAGGAAAATATACGATTGAACTCTACGCCGAAGATTTTCGGATTGGCCAGTCGACCTTTACCGTTAAATAATATTCACTCGCTATTTACAAACGGGAGGTCTTTTAAGGCTTCCCGTTTTTGTGTTTAACCATTTCTTCTTTTATTTGTTTTATTGGAGAACAAGATGAATTATTTACCGATTATGAAAAACCTTTTCGCTAAAAATACCCCTCGAATAACAACATTCATCACCCTTTTGATGGTGCTGATTTCAGTTTGTGCGGAAGCACAAAATCCG
>JANQUM010000013.1:0-5585 GCA_030731175.1 Spirosomataceae bacterium | reverse complement strand
CAAATATTCAAGAAATATTTCTGGTTTATCAAATTCAAAAGAAATGGATAAAAACCGACTTACAAATGGCAGATGGGAGTGCCGTTTATCGCCCCGAATTGATGTACATGCAGCTCCAATACAAGTTTATCTCAAAAGATTCACTACAACTTACGCTTGACGGAATTACCTCTATTATTGATTACACTATCAAGGATAGCGTTCTGAGCTACGGAAGCGGTACGCTACGTTTTTTCATCAAAGAATTAACGGACGTAAAATTAGTTTTGAAAGAAATTTCAAAGAAAGACGAAAGCGAGAAACTGATGATAGAGTTTATTCCTCAAAAGTTCTACGATTTGGGCTACGTACCCACCACTTACTTAGCAAAAAATAACGATGTAGTCTTCCTTGCGGACGAAAACCACATTTATCCCTATTTCGTAAATAGCAAATTACCCGCTATTGCGTTTATTTCCGAAAAGTTTGAATTTCCCGAGTGGAGAAGAGGTAGTTTCTTAGCACGATTCATCATCACAAAATACGGAAAATTAGTAGGGGTACGAGTTGAAGAAAGCACAAACCCAAAGTATAACAGTAAACTTGTAGCGGCAATTAAGAAAACAGAGAAAATGTGGCTGCCAGCTGAGTTCGACGGCGAAAAAATCACATCCGAAGTAGTCATGGAATTCAAAATGGATTTTCCAACTTATGGCTCAGACGAATCTCCCGTGGCGAAACTGGAACTTTCACAGCAGCAACTCGCTGATGGTAATTACTATTTTGAAGAAAAGCTCTACCGCTCAGCGATATCTTCTTACACCGAAGCCATCAAGAATGACTTTAAAAACGTAGATGCGTACTACCGCCGTGCTGCGGCTTATGTTTTTATGAAAGAAACAAAAAAAGCCTGCGAAGATTACGAGCAACTCATGTACTTGAAACAAACCAAAGCCACCGTGCTTTACACTAAATACTGCGAAGGCAACGAAACTGAACAAAATTGACGCTACAACCCCATATTTTAGTAATTATTCCTGCGTTTAACGAGGCAAAATCTATCGATAAAGTCATAGCCGAAATCCCTGAATTTGTGCGGGAAATTGTGGTTGTCAACAATAACTCTAATGATGCCACCTCGAAAGTGGCAGCGGCTGCAGGAGCTACGGTTTTAGACGAAGCCCGGCAAGGTTACGGCTTCGCTTGTCTGAAAGGAATTGCTTACGCCAAAACAAAAGCTCCCGACATCATCGTTTTTTTAGATGCAGATTACTCAGATTTCCCAGCAGAAATGAGCGATGTGGTCAAACCAATAATCGAGCAAAATTTTGATATGGTTATTGGCTCAAGAGCTTTAGGGAATAAAGAATCGGGTTCAATGACTCCGCAACAAATCTTTGGAAATTGGCTCGCAACCACGCTTATAAAGTGGATTTACAAAGTAGAATATACAGATTTAGGGCCGTTTAGGGCAATCAAATTTGATAAGTTATTAGCCTTAGAAATGAAAGATACCACCTACGGCTGGACGGTAGAAATGCAATTAAAAGCTGCCAAGCAGCAGTACAAAACAGTTGAAGTCCCAGTAAATTACCGTCAGCGAATCGGCCACTCTAAGGTTTCGGGAACGTTGAAAGGCACAGTATTAGCAGGCTACAAAATTTTAAGTTGGATATTTAAATACTCTTTGAAGTAATCAGAAATTATACATGCAGCTATTTTTTATCCTCATTTACTTCATTCCACTCTTATTCATTTTTACTTACAGCATTATTCAGTTCATTCTGATAATACATTATTTACGCAGTAAAAATCGTGTCAGAATTCAACCTGAGTTAATAGAGTTTCCTTTTGTAACCGTTCAACTTCCAGTTTACAACGAAAAGTATGTTATTGAACGTTTACTGGATGCCGTTATCGCTTTTGATTATCCGGCTGACTGCTTTGAAATTCAAGTACTTGATGATTCTGACGATGAAACAACCCAAATTATTCGGCAAAAGATTGATAAGTTAAAATCGATCGGAAGCAGTATTGATTTACAACTAATAAGACGACCAGAAAGGGCGGGGTTCAAAGCAGGTGCTTTGGCGTACGGCCTGAAGTTTGCTAAAGGCGAGTTTATTCCAATTTTCGACGCTGATTTTGTACCGTCTCCTGACTTTTTAAAGCAAACAATTCCACATTTCCAAGACCCAAAAGTAGGCGTAGTTCAAACTCGCTGGACGCATTTAAACGAAGACCATTCGTTACTTACAAAACTACAAGCCTTTGGCTTAGATGCTCACTTCTTTATCGAGCAAGGCGGGCGGAATGCTAACAAACACTACATTAATTTCAATGGGACGGCAGGTGTTTGGCGAAAAGCTACGATAGAAGACGCGGGTGGTTGGTCAGCAGATACGCTTACTGAAGATTTAGACCTCAGTTACAGAGCCCAAATGAAAGGTTGGGAGTTTGTTTATCGGGAAGATGTTGGCTCACCAGCAGAACTTCCCGTAGCGATGAATGCCATCAAATCTCAGCAATACCGATGGATGAAAGGCGGAGCTGAGTGCTTTGTTAAAAATGCCAGTAAATTATTAAAAAACGACGCTGTAAAGCCGGGAGATAAATTTCACGGCTTCTTTCATCTTTTAAATAGTTCCGTGTTCACAGCGGTCCTCTTATTGGCATTATTGAGTATTCCAGTAATGTTTATGACAGTTAATAATTCGTTCCTGTACGATTTATTCAAGTGGACCGCCGTTTTCCAAATTAATTGGTTAATTCTCGGAGTTTTTTACTGGATTTCTTTTCGCTACAAAGGCAAATCAGTGATTGAGTTCTTTTGGCGATTCTTTTGGTTTCTTACTTTTATGATGGGTTTATCACTGCACAATTCCATAGCCGTTTTTGAAGGCTGGATAGGCCGAAAAACACCGTTTGTAAGGACTCCGAAATTTGGAAAAGATGACTGGAAAAGCAACGTTTATGTTACTAAAAGTATCGGAGCAGTAACTTGGGGAGAATTTGCTCTATGTTTAACTTTTCTAACGATGTCTATTTTAGATATAATCTACCTAAACTACGGAATGATGCTTTTCCACGGAATGCTCACACTCGGCTTCGGCAGTGTGGTCTATTTTACATTTAAGCATTTGAGGTAGAAGTAATGCACTTACTCTTCAACACCAAGCAATTCCAATACATTAAGTAAGTGCTTAAAACGTAATTATAAAGTAGCCCCGCTAGGAATCGAACCTAGATCGAACGTTTAGGAAACGCTTATTCTATCCATTGAACTACGGGGCCAAATTAAAAGTCGTCGGTATGGTGACACTTCAACCGAACGTTTAAGAAACACTATCAGGCAACGGTCGCTTTATTCATTGAATTAATGGACTAAACGAATTACAATAAATACTGCAACTTTATTGTCTTATTGCGTTACCCCCTGCCATTCGTAAAGCGGATTTTGTGTTGCATCCCAGTTTGGGTAAATCTCAAAATGCTTCTCAGTCACTAAGTTCAACAGAACCGTTCTTAATTCGTCAAGGTTTTCTTTTTTAGTCGCCGAAATAAAGACTACATTCTCAGTATTTTTGCCGAGGTAACTTTGCTTCAAACGTTCTAAGTTTGCCTTCAGGTCTTCCTCAGTAGCCATGTGAGCGTCTAACCCTTCTTCAGATTCTGGCTGAAATTTATCTAATTTGTTAAATACAATAACAGTCGGTTTCTCGGATGCTTCAATTTCTGCAAGCGTTTTATTCACTACCTCAATTTGCTCCTCAAAAACACTATGTGAAATATCGACCACGTGAAGTAGTATATCTGCTTCACGAATTTCGTCCAAAGTAGACTTAAAAGACTCCACAAGTGTCGTTGGAAGTTTACGGATAAACCCTACGGTGTCAGTTAATAGAAACGGGATATTTCCCAAAACTACTTTTCGAACTGTTGAATCAATTGTAGCGAAAAGTTTATTTTCAGCAAAAACATCCGTTTTAGCGAGTCTTCTCATCAATGTAGACTTACCCACATTAGTGTAACCAACTAAAGAAACACGTACCAATCTGTTTCGCTCCTTCCTTCTTGTTGCAGATTGTAAATCAATCTTTTCGAGCTTCTTTTTCAAAAAAGCTATTCTATCCTGAACGATACGCTTATCTGTTTCTAACTCCTTCTCACCAGGACCACGCATACCAATTCCACCTTTTTGACGGCTCAGGTGACTCCACATTCTCGTTAATCGAGGAAATAGGTACTGATATTGAGCCAGTTCAACCTGCTTCTTAGATTGATCGGTTTGAGCTCTTTGAGAGAAGATATTTAAGATTAATAGACTACGATCAAGAACTTTAGTGTCCTTGAATGCCGCCTCCAAATTCCTAACCTGCGACGGTGAGAGATCATCGTCGAAGATTACAGAATCAACCGGATTATCTATAACAAACGTTGTGATTTCTTCAAGTTTCCCCTTACCCACAAACGTCTTTTGGTCAGATCTCTGCACTCTCTGAGTAAATCTTTTCAGCACAGTGATACCAGACGTAGCAGCTAAAAACTCCAACTCATCTAAATATTCTTTGGTCTGTTCTGCACTTTGATTAGGTGTTATCAACCCAACCATTATTGCACTTTCCGCTTTTTTAGCAGATGATATCAACGGTGTATTTAACAAATGATATTTGTTTATTATAAGTATATCTCTAAATAAGGATTTTTTAGAAAAAAATGTTCCCTCAAGATCATATCTTAGTTAATTGAGACTTGCATTAAAAGTTTTATCTCTTGTCGATCCGATTATTATTTACAAATTCCCGACTTAACTTCAACAATATGATTTATGAGTGTATTAGAATGTAAGCATTAGTTTAATTCATTTCCGTCTTATTTTCGGTTTTTTTCATAAAAAAAGCCCCTTACATTTTACTGTAAGGGGCTTTATATTAAGATTGTGGCATTTACCTACTCTCCCGGGTTTGAACCAAGTACCATCGGCGGAGCGGGGCTTAACTTCTCTGTTCGGAATGGGAAGAGGTGAACACCCGTCCTATGGACGCCAACAAAGTCTTTAGTTGTATCCGTTAGGAATGGAAAGCGGTGAAGCGAAGCGTCGCACCGTCCCGTCCTATGGACGACAACAAAGTCTTTATCAGTATGAATACTGACATAATAGTATTTGACAATGATGATGGAAAGACAAGTTTGTATCGAAAAAAGATTGTAACGTACTTCAACGGTACATGAGTTATTATCAATATAAAATTAAAATAAAAAAAAGGAGTCTTCGGTTCATTAGTACTACTCGGCTGCATACATTACTGCACTTTCACCTGTAGCCTATCAACGTGGTAGTCTCCCACGGACCTCAGAGGAAATCTCATCTTGGGGCGGGTTTCACACTTAGATGCTTTCAGTGTTTATCCCTTCCGCACGTAGCTACCCTGCCGTGCCCTTGGCAGGACAACAGGTACACCAGCGGTGCGTCCAACTCGGTCCTCTCGTACTAAAGTCAGGTCCCCTCAAATTTCCAACGCCCACCACAGATAGAGACCGAACTGTCTCACGACGTTCTGAACCCAGCTCGCGTGCCACTTTAATGGGCGAACAGCCCAACCCTT
>JANQUM010000012.1:1965-2333 GCA_030731175.1 Spirosomataceae bacterium | reverse complement strand
ATTAATCATCGGGAATTTCTGAATTGCCCGCACAATGGCTTGAATCAAAATTGGTGTGAAGGTGATTTTTTCTCCGTTTTTCTGTCGGAAAGAACTCTTGACTTTATTTCGCCATTCCACCACTTCGGTCATATCAACTTCCACAAACGATGTAACATGCGGAGCGGTGCGTTTTGAAGCAACCATACGCTCAGCGATCACTTTTCTCATGCGGGTCATTTCTATTATTTCGTCGGTTAATGCCGCTGAAACAACAGGTTTAGGAATTTCCTTGGTGATTGGAACATGCTGATGAACTTCACGATTTTTGACGAAATTCAAAATATCAGTCTTTGTAACTCGATTGTCTTTTCCACTGCCAGGAATTG
>JANQUM010000012.1:0-1955 GCA_030731175.1 Spirosomataceae bacterium | reverse complement strand
ACTTTCTACGTTAGCAATATTCAATACCAACGGTGAATAAAACCGCGGGCTATTATTCGCAACCGCAGCATCAGCAGTTTTTACTGATGAAGTAATTATGTTTACCTGTTCTTCAATTTGTTTGGAATTTTCAATTACAGATAAATTTTCTACTGAAACTTCTTTTTCTGGTTTGGACGATCCCTCGTGCCCGTTTTCGCTTCCCGCTACTTCTATGAGGCAAATTGCGTTTCCGATAGTTGCAACTTCGCCTTCGCTAACTAAAAATTTTGTAATTTTTCCGCTCATCGAAGACCCAATCTCGGTGTCAATTTTATCCGTGGCGACTTCGATAATCATGTCGTCTTCGGTTACGTAATCTCCCTCTTTCACGAGCCAGTTCAGAACTGTACATTCAAAAATGCTTTCGCCCATCGGGGGCATCGTCATTTCTACTACTTTCATGCGTTATTATTTCTGTTTATTGATGATGATTCTCAACAAGTTGATTACCCAATAACTCGCGTACTCAATGTTGATGCCTCTTTGCAAAGTTAATTCTAATTTCCTGCAAACCGTCTTTTCGGCGGAAGATACGGCAATAAAAACCGTTCCCACTGGTTTTTCAGGCGTACCGCCGCCTGGACCAGCTACGCCGCTTGTTGCTAAACCGTATGTTGTTCCCATAAGTTTTCTAACACCTTCAGCCATTTCTTTAACGGTTTCTTCACTAACTGCTCCGTGGTTTTGAAGTGTTTTTTCTTCGACTTTCAGAACGTTCATTTTAACTTCATTTGCGTAACTGACTACACTTCCCTCAAAATATGCTGAACTACCCGGAATACTCGTAAAAAGGTGAGATGCAAAGCCTCCGGTGCAACTTTCGGCGATGGAAACGGTTTCGTTCCTTTCAGTTAAAAGTCTACCTACGGCTTCGGGGAGAGTTTCTCCAGTTAAAGAATAAACGTATTTTTGAATTTGGGGAAGTACTTTTTCGATTTCAGCGTCGATTTCCTCGCTTAATTTTGCTGCATTTTCTCCGATTCCGGTCAGGCGTAAACGCACTTGCCCCCTTCCGGGCAAATAAGCGAGTTTGATGTGCTTCGGTAATTGATCTTCCCATTCTTCGATCATTTCAGCAAGAAAAGATTCCCCAATTCCGACAGTCCCCATTATTTTGTGAGTAATAATTGGGGCTTGGAAATAGTTTTTTAGCCTCGGAATTACCTCTTTTTCCATGAGATTTTTCATTTCGTGCGGCACGCCGGGCATAGATACAAAAACTGAATCTTTGTATATGAACCACATTCCTGGAGCAGTTCCACTGTCATTGTGCAGGTACGTACTTTTACTCGGAATTGCCGCCTGTAGGCGGTTCAATTCTGTCATTTCTCGACCCCTTTTTGTAAAAAAATCGGTTATGAACTCCAACGCATGTTCATTGATAATCAATTCATCATCAAGTACTTTTGCAATTGTTTTCTTGGTAATATCGTCTTTTGTTGGTCCAAGTCCGCCGGTAATTAATACGATGTCGGCACGGCTTGCGGCTTCGTCAAATATTTGCAAAATCTCTGATTCTACGTCACCAATCGAAGTTTTACGAACGGTCTTGATACCCATCTTATCGAGTTCGGCACTCATCCATTGAGAGTTGGTATCGGTTATTTGCCCGAACAAAATTTCGTCCCCAATGGTAATAATTTCTGCGGTTGTGTTGTTCATTTAGTAATAACAGTTTTGTTGTACCTTTGCGGTTCAGAAAAACGCATTTTTTAGTAGAAATAAAATTAATAATACAATGTTAAAAAAACTTATCGCCGGCTCTTTAGTTTCGGCACTTATTTTCGTGAATGTTTCTTGCGGTCAGCAAATTAATTTCGGTAAAGTTGCCGAGGCCGTTTTAGGCGGTGGTGGTGCATTAACAACTACCGATATTGCGAATGGTTTGAAAGAGGCATTGGTAGTTGGTATCA
>JANQUM010000011.1 GCA_030731175.1 Spirosomataceae bacterium | reverse complement strand
AGGTTGTGCACGCTGCAAATTTGAGCGGCGAGCATTTCCTGGCATTTGTTAAGGTGTTTTAAATACGCTTTTGAGTAAAACGTACTGACGTAGCCACCAAGCTCTTCGTCAATCGGAGAGAAATCGTCTTCCCACTTTTTGTTTCGAATATTGATAATTCCCTGCGTGGTAAACAGCATTCCGTTGCGGGCGTTGCGGGTGGGCATTACGCAATCAAACATATCCGTGCCGAGGGCAATTCCTTCCAAAATATTCTCCGGCGTACCCACACCCATCAAATAGCGGGGCTTTTCTTCGGGAAGAATGTTATTGACCACTTCCAGCATGGCGTACATATCTTCGTGGGGTTCCCCTACGGAGAGTCCGCCGATGGCGTTTCCATCGCGGTTTTGCTCGGCGATAAACGTGGCAGACTGTTCCCGTAAATCTTTGTAGGTACTTCCCTGCACAATCGGGAAAAGGGCTTGGGAATACCCGTATTTGCCTTCCGTTTCGTCAACACGTTTGATGCAGCGTTTCAACCAACGGTGCGTAAGGTGCATCGAGTTTTCGGCGTATTTGTAATCAGAAGGGTAGGGCGGGCATTCGTCAAAAGCCATGATAATATCCGCTCCGATTGTCCGCTGAATATCCATTACATTTTCGGGCGTAAACAAATGCTTCGAGCCGTCAATGTGCGAACTGAATTTCGCACCTTCTTCGGTGATTTTCATCCTATCTTTCAACGAAAAAACCTGATACCCGCCGCTATCGGTCAGGATTGGGCGTTTCCAGCCGTTAAAACCGTGGAGACCGCCCGCTTTTTCTAAAATATCAAGACCGGGGCGTAAGTATAAATGATAAGTATTTCCGAGTATAATATCGGCGTTGACATCGTTTTCGAGTTCACGCTGATGCACACCTTTTACCGTTCCCGCCGTTCCAACAGGCATAAATATGGGCGTTTGAATTTCGCCATGAGCAGTAGTAATTGTGCCTGCACGGGCTTTGGTGGCGGTATCTTTTTTGTGAATGCTGAATTTCATGCGGTAAAGTTACGGTACGTTTTATTTCTTACCTATTTCTTTGGATAAATCACCGAACTTAGCTACATTTTGTTACTTTTGAAGCAAAGAAATTTTTATATGAAGTTTAGATTCGAACCTGTTAAAACGCTCGCTTTTTTGAGCCTATTTTTCTCCGTTGGTTTGCAGTTTTCGTGCAGCCCTGAAATTGTTCAGTCGTCGGTAAGTGGTGTTGAAAAAAACTTCCATTTGTACGATGATGATAGCTTTCGGCTGCATTACGTAACCGTTGGGTCAAAGTATAATCAACCAATTTTGTTTATTCACGGTGCTCCTGATAACTGGACTGCCTACGAGAATTTTTTAGGAGATAAGGCCTTGCAAAATGACTTCCAGATGATTTCTGTGGATAGGCTCGGTTACGGTTCGTCAAAAAAAGGAAAACCGAAGTTAGCGTCTATTGACGAGCAAGCCAGCTTAATTGTGAAAGCGTTAGAATCAAACCAATCTGGTAAGAAAGCAATCATTATTGGGCGTTCTTACGGAGCCCCAATTGCCGCAAAAATAACTGCCCAAAACCCTGAATTGATAGAAAAACTATTATTGATTTCACCGGTAATTAATCCTGAGAAAGAGAAGTATTTTTGGTTTGCCTATGCGGCAAAACATTGGGTTGTCAGCCAATTTTTACCTTCAGATTTTAATATAGCGACGAAAGAGAAATTTGCCCACGCTGCCGAGTTACGCAAAATGGAAAAAGATTGGGAGAATATAGAAACCGACGTAACCGTTTTTCAGGGCGGGGAAGACTGGATTTCTGACATTGCGAATTTTGATTACGCAAAAAGAAAGCTGAAAAGGTTAGAGAAAAAAGAGCGAAGCCATTTTGTATTTCTGCCTAAAGCGGGTCATTCTATCAGCGAAACCCACGCCGAGGTTGTTAAAAAAGCGATTTTGGAGAAGAAATCAACGCCCGAAACTGAATTTTGAGCCGAAATCGTTTGTCAATATCAGCTCTTTTGTAGAAACATCAATAATTGTAAATTTTTGCCCACTAAGCGAAGACATACAAGTCGCTCTTATTCGTAGCCCGTTTTCTCCTTCCAATTCATAGTTGCCACCGCCGCAACCTAAGAAACCGAAATCTACGGGAAAAACATTTTTGTACGTTTCATTAAATTCACCATTTTGGTCAAATCTGACCAAAACTTCGGCTTTATTCGGCTTGTTTTTCTTTACAATATTACCAGATTGCTCTACCTCGGTCTTTTGTAATTGCCACTCGCCCACGATTAAATTTGCGGGAACACTATCTTTTTTACAACCAATGAG
>JANQUM010000010.1:10831-12194 GCA_030731175.1 Spirosomataceae bacterium | reverse complement strand
ATTTCTCGACCAAAATAGATCGGATTGAGGCGAGGTTAGTCTCTGTAAATGGCGGTAATCCAATTGACTGGAGAATTGTAGTCCAAAGCCCCGTTTCGGGTATTTACAAATCAAGTCTTAGCACAACTGGAGGATGGTATAGGTTAGAAGTTCGGGGCATTTTTAACGGTGTAACCGTTGCAAATGCGGCATTAGAAAAAGTCGGAATCGGAGAAGTATTCGTAATCTGTGGGCAATCGAACGCAGCTGGCGTACCGCTAGCCGGTCAGGAAGGTGCAAGTGATGATCGGGTAAACTGCGTTGCAAACTTCTCTACCAGTAGTAGTAACCTGCACCCGTTTCCGGAATTTGCACAGTTGGCTGCAACAACTGACATCGCCCCTGCCGGAACCGGACCGTGGAATTGGGGCGTTTTGGGTGATCTCCTTGTGCAACGACTCGGTGTCCCGATTCTGTTCATTAACACAGCCTTCGGAGGTTTGGACATTAACGCATGGGTGGTTAGTGCGGCGGGTGAGAAAGGGGTTAATCCTTTCTCGTATTTGACTCTTTCGGAGGGCTTTCCGTTCAATTCCTTGCGAAACTCAATACAACAATACACTCACATGTTGGGTGTTCGTGCCATTCTATTTCATCAGGGCGAATCCGATACTTACATAAATGTTTCAAAAGAGAATTACATCAATAGGATGCAGGAGGTAATTAAGCAGGTGCGTCAACAAACGCAAAAAGAGATGCCATTTGTGCTGGCGAGGGTTTCAAGGTTTAGGGAGACGTTAGTGTATCAACCCGTCATAGATGCTCAGAACGAAGTGATTGCTCAGGATGCTAACGTTTTTGCGGGCCCGAATACAGATGGCATCAGCGATCGTTTTGATAATGTCCATTTCTCGCCGTCAGGTCTTCGACTTGTGGCAATCGCTTGGAATAATAGTCTTTCTAATGATTTTTTCGCTAATTCAAACCCACAAGCCGCAAACGAGCCATTGTTGCCGCAGTCTTCTTGCGTTAGTCAAAACCTTGCAGCTCCTATCATACTTGATTTGCCGACGGGCTTGCAAAATTCACGCTGGAGTAACGGTGTTATTGGTAGCCGAGTAAGTACGGGTGCGGGTTCGCTGGTTGGCCGGGCACCGGATGCTGCGGGAAATACATTCTTTACACCGCAAATTAGGTATACGTCCTCGCCTATTCCGACAAAACCACTTGTCACAATTGACGGACCTCAGACTTTTTGCCCTGGTACTGCAATCACCCGCCTTAATTCATCGTATAGTTTTAATAATATCTGGAATACAACCGCAACCACAAACGGCATTAACGTAAGTACAGCGGGCAATTTTTCAGTTACGCACACAAATGT
>JANQUM010000010.1:0-10821 GCA_030731175.1 Spirosomataceae bacterium | reverse complement strand
GGATATTTGTTCGGATCAAGAACTTTTTCTTGAGTCAAAAGCACAAACTGGAAACCAATGGAGCAATAATGCGAATACTCAACGGATACAAGTGGCGAATGCTGGGATATTCACTTTGACAGTCACAAATGAATTTGGATGTCAGGCTACTTCAGCTCCTTTAGAGGTGAAAATTAGACAAGCGGCAGCCAAGCCGACCGTAAACATCGATGGTTCAGCAGAATTTTGTGCCGATCAGTCAGCAAATCTTATTGCAGTATCTGCCGATGACTCTACGACATTTGTTTGGAACACAAATGACGCTACCCGTATCCTTAACGTTACAAATGCTGGTACATACTCTGTACTAGCAACAAATCGCTTCAATTGCTCAAAAAAATCTGACGACGTTTCGATTATTGTAAATACGTTGCCCGTGAAACCAATTGTCAGTGCAGATGGCCCAACTTCACTCTGCGACAATCGGTCATTACGGCTATCGACAAATAATCAGGCAGATGCTTATGTATGGACTAATGGGGGTACTTCCAGAGAAATTACCGTTTTTCAAACCGGAAATTTCGCCGTCAGAACTGTGAACGATAAAGGGTGTACTTCGCCAGTTTCTGACCCTCTGATAGTGAAATTTTATGAAACACCATCAAAGCCGCAAATAGAAAAAAAAGGGTTGTTTACTCTTACCGCTAATGTTGTCACAGAACTCCCTGAGACCAACTATAATTGGACGAGCGGAGCAACAATCCTGAATAAAAATGGTAACGAAATAAAAATAAATCAACCAGGGAATTATCAAGCACAAGCATTCAAGCTTTATAGCCTCAGTGGTAATCAGTCACTAAGGTGTACTTCTGAACTGTCTGATTTGTTTTTTGTGGATATTGACCTAAGCTTGAGTTATGAGGTTTATCCTAACCCTACAGTAAATAAAACGTTATCAATTGAAACTTTAGAAGATTATAAGAATACTTACATTACTATGTATGATTATAATGGCCGCTTAGTAAAACGTTTTTTTGTTCCTGACTTCAATACCAGACAAACTTTTGATCTGACTGCCATTGCGGCAGGGTCGTATATACTTAAGCTGGATAATCCCAACCTAACTTTTACCAGACGTATAATCGTTGAGTAAGTACTCAAATATTAATATTAAAAAGTGGGTTTAGTTACTAACTAAGCCTACTTTTTTTGGTTTCTGAGCTACCGTATCGTAATTTTGTTTTCAAATCTAAAAACATAGAAATGCAAGAATCCTTACCGCAAGACTACCTGCCGGTTCTTATCCAATTAGGAGCAGCTTTTGTAGTTGTTTGTATAATACTTGGTTTGTCCGTTTTGCTCGGACCCAGATTAAAAGGTGGTGTTAAAGATGACGCGTTTGAGTGCGGAATCGAGTCTGATGGTGATGCCCGAACACCAATATCGGTGCGTTATTTTATGATTGCTATATTATTCGTACTCTTTGATGTAGAGATAATATTTATGTACCCTTGGGCGGTTAATTTTATGAAGTTAGGTTGGTTTGGATTTGTAGAAATGATAATTTTCTTGAGCTTCCTAATGGCAGGATTCTACTACGTTATTCGGAAGGGAATTCTAACTTGGACTCAAACTTAATTTCTAAGCATTTCTTACAAACAATCAGGTAAACAGTTAGTTGAAAAAGAAAAATAACTATTGTGATGAGTGATATAAAAATGGGGGAAGCCCCAGATGGTTTTGAAGGGGCTGGTTTTTTTGCAACGTCGTTAGACCAAGTAGTTGGTCTTGCACGCAGTCACTCATTATGGCCTTTGCCATTTGCAACTTCTTGCTGTGGTATAGAGTTTATGGCAACAATGGGTTCGCATTATGATATTTCAAGATTCGGTTCTGAACGTCCGAGTTTCTCGCCACGTCAGGCGGATATCTTAATGGTTATGGGTACTATAGCTAAGAAAATGGGTCCGATAGTTAAACAAGTTTATCAACAAATGGCAGAACCAAAATGGGTCATGGCAGTTGGAGCTTGTGCCTCAAGTGGTGGTATCTTTGACTCTTATTCTGTACTGCAAGGCATTGATAGAATCATACCTGTTGACGTTTACGTACCGGGTTGCCCGCCCCGACCTGAGCAAATTCTTGACGCCTTGATGGAACTAAAGAAAATGGCAAGAAGCGAAACTACCCGTCGTCGTAACGAGCCAGAATACAAAGCACTTTTAGAATCTTACAATATTCCGGTACTGGAAGGTTAATTAACGTTATAACAATTATGATAACAAACCAAACGGTAGTTGATGATTTGGTAACACAATTTGGTACATCTGTTACTGAATTTGAACAACCCTACGGAATGCTCACGTTCACCACAATACCCGAACAGATAGTAGAAATACTTGCATACCTCAAAAATCATAAGACCTTAAAATTTAACTTTCTCACGGACATAACGGGCGTTCACTTTCCTGACGTTGAAGAAAAAGAGTTCTGCGTCGTGTATCACTTGCATAGCCTGGAAAATAATGTCAGAGTTCGCATAAAAGTATATCTTCCCGAGGCCAATCTACACATCCCAACGGTAATTCCAGTATTTGTTGGGGCAAACTGGATGGAACGTGAAACCTTCGATTTCTACGGAATAATCTTTGACGGGCATCCTAAAATGGAGCGTATCCTAAATATGGAAGATATGGATTATCACCCAATGAGGAAGCAATATCCGTTAGAAGACGCCACACGCGATGACAAAATTGATGCGTTGTTCGGCCGATAATAACTTTGCGGAGGTAATCAGAAAAGAATTTAAAAAGCAAAAGCTAATGGCTAATTGCCGAAAAAGCTAACGATTAATATGGCAGAAGAAGTATTTGAAGCTAAAACCACCTCCGATGCACTGGCGATGAACCGCCCCGTTGTTGAGGATAAAGGATATACAACACTTAACCTTGGGCCAACTCACCCAGCTACCCACGGTGTTTTCCAAAATATTTTAACCATGGACGGTGATACCATCGTGCACGGCGAGCAAACAGTGGGTTATATACATCGGGCTTTTGAGAAAATTGCCGAAAGAAGACCTTTCTACCAGATTACGACTCTGACGGACAGATTGAATTACTGTTCGTCGCCAATCAATAATTTTGGTTGGCACATGACCGTCGAAAAGTTATTGCAGGTAGATGTTCCAAAGCGTGCCGAATATATTCGGGTTATTATGATGGAGCTGGCTCGTATTTCTGATCACGTAATTTGTAATTCAATTCTTGGCGTTGATACCGGAGCATATTCTGGTTTCTTGTACGTTTTTCAGGAACGTGAAAAAATTTACGAAATCTACGAAGAGGTTTGTGGTGCTCGTTTGACCACAAACATGGGGAGAATTGGCGGTATGGAGCGGGATTTATCCCCAACCGCAATCGCCAAAATCAAAGACTTGGTTTACAATAGTTTACCAAAAGTCCTTGCTGAGTTTGAGAAATTATTTGACCGTAACCGCATATTTATGGATCGAACCGTAAACGTGGGCGGAATAACCCCTGAGAGAGCATTGGATTATGGATTTACCGGCCCAAACTTACGGGCGGCAGGCGTAGATTACGACGTCCGCGTCATGGAACCATACTCATCTTACGACGACTTTGATTTCAATATTCCGATTGGTCACAACGGCGACACCTACGATCGCTATTTAGTGCGGAATATGGAAATGTGGGAAAGTATCAAAATAATTCGTCAAGCGATAGAAAATCTTCCAGAAGGTCCATATTACGCCAATGAGAATCACTATTATCTTCCTCCGAAAAAAGAAGTTTATCGTAGCATGGAGGCGTTAATCTACCATTTCAAAATAGTAATGGGTGAAATTGATGCTCCAGTTGGTGAAGTTTATCACGCCGTTGAGGGCGGAAACGGCGAAGTAGGCTATTATTTAATTAGTGATGGCGGACGAACTCCGTATCGCTTGCATTTTCGCCGCCCGTGCTTTATTTACTACCAGGCGTATCCAGAAATGTGTAAGGGCTTAACAATTTCGGATGCCGTGGCTATCATGAGTAGCTTAAATGTTATTGCGGGTGAGTTAGATGCGTAATCTTCCAAAACCAGTTTTTATTAATTGATAATTAATTGTACTAATGTCAGAAGTAGAAGAAAGAGTTGCATTGACGCCAGAAAGACTGGCAAAGGTTCAAGAAATAATAAAGCGGTATCCCGCCGGGCAGCAGAAATCGGCACTTTTACCCATTTTACATTTAGTACAAGAGCAATTTGGATGGGTGAGTGCTGCTTCCATGGATATGGTTGCTGAGTTACTTGACATTCAGCCCGTGGAAGTTTACGAAGTAACAACGTTCTACACCATGTTTCACCTTGAGCCAGTAGGAAAACACGTTATCGAATATTGCAGAACTGGCCCTTGCTGCAATATGGGCGGAGAAGGTGTATATGATCACCTCAAAAATAGATTAGGAATCAAGGAAAAAGAAACTACCGCGGATGGTGTTTTTACACTTAAAGAAGTAGAATGTCTTGCGGCTTGTGGCTGGGGACCTTGTTTTCAGATAAGAGAAAAATTCTACTTGCATTTAACAAATGATAAGGTAGATGAGATAATTGATGAACTCAGAAACTAAGAGATAAAGAAATGGCTGAGATAACAAAAATATTAACCGAACATATTGATAAGCCCGGCATCGAAACCTTTAAGGTTTACCGAGAAAACGGCGGATACAATGCCGTAGAGAAGGCCTTGAAAGAAATGACTTCTGATGCAATCGTGGAAGAAGTGAAAAAAGCAGGAGTGCGAGGACGTGGCGGAGCTGGTTTTCCTATGGGAATGAAGTGGAGTTTTCTTGCCAAACCTGAAGGCGTGCCACGCTACTTAGTTTGTAACGCAGATGAATCAGAACCCGGAACGTTCAAAGATCATTATTTGATGAAATCCATTCCGCACCTGTTGATTGAAGGAATGATTGTGTCAAGTTTTGCCCTCGGAGCAAATAAAGGGTTTATATACGTACGTGGTGAATTGATGTACGTTATCAGAATTCTTGAAAACGCTATTGAAGAAGCAAAAGCTGCTGGGTTTTTAGGAAAAAACATCCTTGGAACAGGATACGACTTAGAATTAGTAGTACAACCTGGTGGCGGTGCCTATATTTGCGGCGAAGAAACTGCCTTGTTAGAATCACTTGAAGGAAAACGGGGAAACCCAAGAAATAAACCGCCTTTTCCGGCGGTGAAAGGGCTGTATCAGTGTCCAACTGTTGTAAATAACGTTGAGTCGATTGCTAATACTCCATGGATCGTGATGAACGGTGGTGATAAATACGCCTCATTTGGTGTTGGGCGAAGCACCGGAACAAAACTTATTTCCGCATCTGGTCATATTAACAAGCCAGGCGTTTACGAAATCCCACTTGGTATTTCAGTGCGGGAATTTATGGAATCTGACGAATATTGCGGCGGAATTCGCCATGGTCATCAACTCAAAGCCTTAGTTGCTGGAGGTTCATCTGTTCCGATTCTGCCAGCTCACTTAGTGTACGAAACCGCCGAAGGTAACGAACGCCTAATGACCTACGAATCTCTTTCTGACGGTGGTTTTGCGTCGGGAACAATGCTCGGTTCAGGAGGTTTTATCGTCATGGATGAAACAACTTGCATCGTTAGAAACACGTGGAATTTTTCCCGTTTTTACGCCCACGAATCGTGCGGGCAATGTTCGCCTTGCCGTGAAGGTACCGGCTGGATGACCAAAGTACTCGAACGCATCGAGAACGGTAAAGGCAGCATGTCAGACATTGATTTATTGGTTGATGTAGCCAAAAAAATAGAAGGAAATACTATTTGCCCGCTTGGAGATGCGGCTGCTTGGCCGGTAGCAAGTGCGATTCGTCATTTTAGAGATGAGTTTGAATGGCACATTACCAACCCAACTGAAGCAACTAAACCAGGAGCTATTTATAGAGGCGAGCCTATTTTAGCTTGATAAATTAAGAATTAAGAAAAGCTAAAAGCCAAAGGCTGATAGCTAACAGCTATAAAAATGGAAGAAAACAAAGTTGAGTTAGTAACGGTCACCATTGACGGTCATCAAGTTGAAGTTGAGGCAGGAACTACCATCATGCAGGCGGCTCGCAAAATTGGGCCCGAGGTTGCCCCTCCGGCAATGTGCTACTACAAACCGCTTGAAGGAACTGGTGGAAAATGCCGGGCGTGTCTCGTAAAAGTTGCTCAAGGTTCAACCCGTGATCCACGCCCCATGCCAAAACTAATTGCATCTTGTATCACACAGGTACAAGACGGTATGGTAATTGAAAACTTTACAAGCCCGGAGGTTATTGAAGCCCGGAAAGGAGTTGTAGAATTCTTATTGATTAATCACCCGTTAGATTGCCCCGTTTGTGATCAGGCAGGTGAATGCCACCTGCAGGATTTCTCATTTAATCACGGCGTAGGTACAACCCGTTACGAGGAAGAACGCCGAACATTTGAAAAAGAAGACCTAGGAGATAAGATTCAACTACACATGACACGGTGTATCTTGTGTTACCGTTGTGTAAAAACTGCCGATCAAATCACAGACAAACGAGTTCATGGGGTGATGAATCGTGGTGATCACGCTGAAATCAGTACCTATATCGAGAAAGCCATAGATAATGATTTCTCAGGAAACATGATTGACGTTTGTCCTGTGGGAGCGTTGACTGATAAAACCTACCGTTTCAAGAATCGTGTATGGTTTTCAAAACCTTACGATGCCCACCGTGATTGCGATAAATGCTGTGGGAAAGTACATCTATGGTATCGAGGCGAAGAAGTCATTCGGGTAACCGGACGTAAAAATATGTGGGGCGAAGTGGAAGATTTTATTTGCAATACTTGCCGCTTCGACAAAAAAGAATCGAGCGATTGGACAATCGAAGGTCCGACAAAAGTATCGCGGCACTCGGTTATTTCGGCAAATAAATACCGGGCAGATTTGATTTCGAAACCCGAATTTGCTTTAAAGGTCGCCGAAAGTCAGTACAAGCAAATCAACGATGACCGACCGTTTCTTAAGGAGTTGCCCGAAATAAAAAAATCGGAAGACTATCAGGGTCTAATGAAACAGAATAAGGACTATTTCAGGAAATAAATAATATGGAATCTCTATCTATTGTCAACGTCATTATCGTTCTGACAATTTTCTTTGTATCGCTCGGCATTGCTGCCTACGAAACCTACTTTGAACGAGTGGTTGCGGCTTATATTCAAGATCGGGTCGGTCCAGATTATGCTGGGCCTTACGGCTTATTACAGCCGCTTGCCGATGCTTTCAAGATGTTTTTCAAGGAAGATTTTATGCCAGCAAAAGCGGATAAACTCCTCTTTGTGATGGGGCCAGGACTTGCCTTATTCACGGCACTTTTAACAAGTGCAGTTATCCCTTTTGGTGATTCACTAATTATTGGCGGTAAAGAGTATTTGGTTCAGGGCATTGAGGTCAATATTGGGATTTTATGGGTATTCGGTATCGTTGCTTTAGGCGTTTACGGTATTCTTATTGGTGGCTGGGCATCTAACAATAAATATTCGCTTTACGGTGCTATCCGTGCTGCTTCCTCCAATATTAGTTATGAATTAGCGATGGGTATGGCAATTATTGCCATTATTATGACATCGGAATCGCTGTCGGTTAGGGCAATTGTGGAACAGCAGCATGGCATTAACTGGAATGTATTTTACCAGCCTATGGGGTTTTTGATTTTCCTTACGTGTGCCTTTGCTGAGTGTAACCGCACACCTTTTGATTTACCCGAATCAGAAAACGAACTCGTGGCTGGTTATCATACCGAATACTCATCCATGAAATTAGGCTCGTACTTATTTGCCGAATACCTGAATATGTTTGTTACATCGGCGGTAATTTCTTGTCTTTACTTTGGCGGATTTAATTATCCGGGGATGGATTGGGTGCACGCAACTTTAGTTGGATTAGCTGGCGAAACTGCCGGACATAACATTGCAACCTTCGTTGGACTAGGAGCATTTTTTACAAAAATATTCTTCTTCATCTTCTTATTCATGTGGGTACGCTGGACAGTTCCACGTTTCCGCTACGATCAATTAATGAACTTAGGTTGGAAAGGCCTTATACCACTTGCAGTTGTGAACATGGTAATTACCGCCGCCGCTCAATTATCTGGTAGCCCACTAATTGGTGGTTACATTGGATTGGCGATATTCTTAATCGTTTTTGTTTTGCTCTGGCCACTTACCAAGCCTAAAAGTAGAATGTTATAAAACTATAAATTGCTGACTGGCAGTTTTTAAGCAAAATATATGCAATTAACAGATAGATCTAAAAAGACGGACAAACGAGAGCTTAACCTAATTGAACGAACATATTTACCAGGTTTGGCTACGGGTTTGGGTATCACGATAAAGCATTTTTTCTCGAAAAAAGCTACAATCCGTTACCCTGAGCAAAAGCGATATTTGGGACCTGTTTTTCGTGGACATCACATTCTAAAGCGTGACGATCAGGGGCGTGAGCGTTGCACGGCTTGCGGACTTTGTGCCGTTGCTTGTCCCGCTGAGGCAATCTCTATGGTAGCAGGCGAGCGTCAAAAAGGCGAAGAGCACATGTATCGTGAGGAGAAATATGCCGCTCAATACGAGGTAAATATGTTGCGTTGTATTTTTTGTGGTTTGTGCGAAGAAGCATGCCCCAAAGAAGCAATTTACTTACGACATGATAAATTTGTGCCTGTTTTTACGTCAAGAGACCAAGTGATTTACGGTAAAGACCAGCTCGTAGAAGATATGAAAGACCGTTATAACCGTGATGCCTGGACAAAAGAAGACATGGAACAAATGTGGGTCAAGCAGCGTATTGCTAATGGTGTGTAAACTTTAAACGTCAATTCAAAAAACTTAATTACTAATGTTTTCACTTTCAAGTATTCAGTGGGCGTTTTATATTTTAGCTATTCTTACCCTGTTTGGTGGTTTGGGTACAATAATGTCTAAGAACCCTATTCACAGCGTGTTATATCTTATTCTGACGTTTTTTTCATTGTCGGCACACTATATTTTGATGAACGCTCAGTTTTTGGCGGTCGTGAATATTATCGTTTACGCCGGAGCAATCATGGTTTTATTCCTTTTCGTGATAATGTTCTTGAATATGAAAGAGCAGGAAGCAAACGAATTAAAGAAAAATTCTACAATAATTGCCGCTAGTATTGTGGGTGGAACCATCGGGATTATTTTGGTGGCGATGTTCCGTCAGGTACAGACCCAGCCTACAAATCCAAATTTTTATGATTCGCAAATTGGTATGATAGAATCTTTGGGTAAGTTTTTATACAAAGACTATATTCTTCCCTTCGAATTGGTTTCAATCCTTTTTTTAGTTGCGATGGTTGGAGCGGTGATGTTGGGAAGTAAAGCAAAAGGCGAGCGGGACTTTTAAGAAAATCTACTCATTAAACCTTCTTTCAGAGCATAATTTGAAATTTTAATTTCTGAAATTTGATAAGTTTCGAGTAGAAAACGAATCAAGCAAACGGCAACCACAATCATTTCTACACGAAGGTCAATCATACCCGGTATTTTCATCCGCTCGGAACGGCTTTGGTACACAAATAGCTCATAGGCTTCTTTAAAAGCACCTATTGGGTAATCAAAGCCAATTTTACCTAATGGTAAATGCCCAAATTCGTTCATCCAATGAATGTCATTCAGTGTATCAAATGAACCTGACGAGCCAACCAAAACACTCGGTTTGTATTGGTGAACTGCGTTTGTAAGCGGGAGAAGTTCTTCAAGGAAATAATTGTTTAGTCTATCCACGGCTTTTGCCGAAATTGGATCGGTTTTCATGAAAATTTCGATGAGGCGTTGTCCGCCAATTTCAAAACTTTGTTTCCACAAAATACCTGCATTGTTCGCGATTATAAACTCAACGCTGCCGCCACCAATATCCACAATAAGCGATGGCTCTTCAATTTTTACCGCTTGCGTAATTCCCTCGTAAATCAGAATTGCTTCTTCATCGCCTGAAATTACCTGAATGTTGATAGCGGTTTTGGCAGAAACTTCGTTGAGAAATTCCTGCTGATTTTTGGCATTTCTAACCGCACTTGTGGCAGTTGCGATTACGTTTTCGGATGTAATTTCAAACTCATTAATCTTGAGTCGGAATTCTTTCAAGACTTTCAACGCTCGTTCAATCGCTTCTGGCGTAATAGTCTGTGCATTTATTCCACCCTTTCCCAACTGCGTGGCAACCGAAGTTTTGAAGAGGATTTCTTTTGCCGGAAATTCAACAATTAGTAAGTGAAATGTATTTGTGCCGAGGTCTATAAAGGCTTTTTTCATTATTTATCTCTTAATTCTACCCGAAGTATTTCCGGAAACGATTTCCTGTACTTCTTGAACGCCTACCAAATTTACGTCGCCGTTTATGGTGTGTTTAAGGGCAGAAGCGGCAATGGCAAAATCAAGAGCTTCTTTGGCGGTTTGGAGCATTAATTCGCCGTAAATAAATCCGGCGATAAAAGCATCTCCACCGCCAATTCGGTCAATAATTGGCTCAATATCAATAGTTTGGGATTCGGTATAAACGCTTCCGTCGTACATTATGCCTTTCAAAGCGTTGTGAGAAGCACTGTGGGTAGTGCGTCGAGTAGTAGTGATTTTTTTTACTTTTGGAAAAGCATTCATCACTTGGGTTGAGCTATCGATAAACGTACTTTTGGTGGCGTCACCATTGCCCAAACTTTCAAAGCCAAATATTTCGCTGGCATCGCGTTCGCTGCATGTAATAATATCGCAGCCAGCCACTAAATC
>JANQUM010000009.1 GCA_030731175.1 Spirosomataceae bacterium | reverse complement strand
CTGTAAAACGAGGTAATTTTACAATTCCAGTAACTATAAAAACCCTCGGCGGTGACCTATCAGTTTCTTTTGAAGCTGCTGAAAATTCTCCAGAAATAACAAATATTTATCTTTCTGGCCCCGCCAAACGGGTCTTTACGGGGGAAATGTAAAATTTTGTGCTGATAGTTTGATTTTTTGTAAAATTCAACTTAAGATTGTACTATCAAATACTGGTATCGCACACCTTAACCCGCGTCATTAAACCAGCTATCCATCATATTTCTTGGTACAAACTTTATCTCAACGCAATAAGCACGTTTACATACGCACATAATTTTGCCGTTATGGCACATTTATTTATTCAGATTTTGCGTACCCTACTCAAACACTACAACAACGTCCGTTCAATGTTTAAACAGACTTATTTTGTTCTGTTGAACTTCTGAATGTGATATTTCTAATATTCAAACACTATAATTTATTCTATGTATACCGAACAAGATTTGAAACCAAAGCTAATTGCTGAACTAAGACAAATTAGCACCGAAATTGGTATTTCAGATAGTAAAGGAAAATCAAAAAAAGACTTGATCGTCGAAATACTTGCTACCAGTAATAACGGAAACGACGATAGCAAAGTTGAGAAAATAAAAGATTCGGATAACGCTTCTAAAGCCCCTCGCAAGCGAATGCCGGCTAAAAAAAGCTCTGACGATAACAATCGTAAGCGTTCTGATAATGCTGACCGAAATCGTGGAAATAAAAACGAAGAGGACAGAGCACCGGAAATTAGCAAAGAATTAGAAGACTTTGCGGCTGAAATACCTGATATTACAGACGAAGAATTGGGGATTGAAGCTCCTGCCATTCCGGAGAAAAAAGAGCGAAATAACCGTCAACAAGATTCAAGAAAGAACGATACTCGTCAGAAAAACGAGCCATCGTCAAAGAACGAGGATGATTCTGACGACAAAAATGACCAACGTCAAAAGCGTAAAACAGACGAGTATCAGCGAAACATCAAACGTAACTTTAATAATTTAGTCAAAGAATTCGACGGAATTGTTGAGAATCAAGGCGTTTTAGAAATTATGTCAGAAGGAAGTTACGGTTTCCTTCGTTCAGCAGATTATAATTACCTCGCCAGCCCAGATGATATTTACGTTTCCCCTTCTCAAATAAAGCTTTTTGGTCTGAAAACTGGAGATACGATTTTGGGGTCTGTAAGACCGCCGAAAGACGGAGAAAAATATTTTGCACTCCTGAAAGTGATTTCAGTA
The DNA here is from genome assembly GCA_030731175.1 of Spirosomataceae bacterium. Taxonomy (GTDB): domain Bacteria; phylum Bacteroidota; class Bacteroidia; order Cytophagales; family Spirosomataceae; genus JANQUM01. The sequence continues at coordinate 10,971 of JANQUM010000009.1, read as the reverse complement.
AACGGCAAAACGACCGAGCAAATTCGTGATCGCGTACCGTTTGAATACTTAACGCCACTTTTCCCTGAAGAAAAATTAAACCTCAGTACACGTCCGGATTTAATGTCAACACGGGTGCTTGATTTATTTGCACCAATCGGTAAAGGACAGCGTGGAATGATTGTGGCACAGCCAAAGACTGGTAAAACAGTTTTGCTCAAAGAAATCGCGAATGCCATTACCCGAAATCACCCCGAAGTGTATTTGTTAATTTTATTAATTGATGAACGCCCCGAAGAAGTTACGGATATGCAACGCAGCGTGCGGGCTGAGGTGATTTCATCTACGTTTGACGAAACCGCAGACCGGCACGTGAAAGTTTCTGAAATCGTGTTACAAAAAGCCAAAAGACTTGTAGAATCTGGTCATGATGTAGTAATTCTGTTAGATTCAATAACACGTCTAGCAAGAGCTTATAACACAGTTATACCTTCCTCTGGTAAAATATTATCTGGTGGTGTTGACGCCAATGCGTTGCATCGTCCGAAAAGATTTTTTGGAGCGGCAAGAAATGTCGAAAACGGAGGTTCATTAACAATTGTTGCCACGGCGTTGATTGATACCGGTTCAAAAATGGACGAAGTTATCTTTGAAGAATTCAAAGGTACAGGTAACATGGAACTCCAACTTGATCGTCGCCTTGCAAACAAACGGGTTTATCCATCCATTGATATTTTAGCCTCTGGCACACGTCGAGAAGACTTGCTAATGGACAAAGACGAAATGCAGAAAATGTGGTTGTTGCGGAAATACCTCGCTGATATGAATCCCATGGAGGCAATGGAATTCTTACTCAGCAAAATGAAAGGAACCAGAAACAACGAAGAGTTTCTGCTCTCCATGAACCGTTAATCTAAAAGCGATTCCGTAACTGCGGGGTCGCTTTTTTCGTGATATTAGTGACGATTTATCATTTACTCCGTCAGATTTACGAACAATCCAAACTTTTTATATAAATTGCTTTGGTAAAGTGTATAGCCGAAGGTTGGTAACAAAAATCGTTTTAGAGCCATATAAAGTGCCGTATATCTATGAAACCCAATACTTTGACGAACAGCTATGTTTAGTTTCCCCTGGCTTTACCTTGTGGCATGGTTAACTTCTGTTGCGATCATCATTTGGTGGTACGAGCAAAGCCTTAAAAACCTCCGCAATAAGATTATTGATGAAAAACATCGATCCGACTTCATTGAAGAAGAATTAGCGGCTTGCAGAAAAAAGAAGCATAGCAAATTGGGAAATGAGTTCTCCGAAAAACCTTCGGGAGAATCAGATGTAAACTCGCTATTTGAGCACCAAGTAGTTATTGATACCCAAAAAGACGACCTAAAAATCGTGGAAGGAATTGGACCTAAAATTGAAAAACTGTTCCACGAGGCTTCCATTTATACTTTTGCTGATTTGTCTAAAATCGAAATTCCAGAAATAAAAAAAATATTAGAAAGAGCAGGATCACGCTATTTGATGCACGACCCTACCACGTGGCCCAAACAGGCGGCACTAGCGATGGAAGGACGTTGGGACGAATTGAAAAAATGGCAATCTGAACTCGATAAAGGCCGTATTGTTTAAATCTTAACCCCCAAGTTTCAATGAAGTTCTACGTAAGTCAAACTGAGGATCAATTTTCGTTTTCGCTAACAACAGACAGCGGCACACTCCTCGCTCAAAGCAAATCATTTCCTAGTCAAGATGAGTGCATTGTGGCAATCAGGGCGTTAACTACTGCCTTGCCAAACGAAAGTGCGTACAGATTGTCAGGTAATAAGTTTTCATTTTTACTTGACGGAAATTCTGTTGCCGAAAGTGCTACGTATGATACTGCCGCGGCCGCCCAACAAGCAATGCGGGCAATAATTGAGGATGCCTCAGACGAAGCTCAATACACAGTAGAAGTTACCACAACTTCAGAAAGTGTGCAGTCAAAGTTTGTGCAAATGCCTTCGCTAAGTAATATCGATTACAGCTTATTATACGATTTTACGTTGCCTTCAAAATCTAATAAGTACGGCTTCGAAACTCTTGAGATTGACGGAAATACGCACAGCTTTTTCTACAATGATGTTGACGGGAAACCAATACTTTTTAGTAGGAAATTTGATACAATTGGAAAACGGGATAAGCGAATTCGGCAGATTATTGCCGCTAGCAAAAAAGAAGAACGCTTTGAGTTGATTGAAGAAAATGGGTCGTATTACTTCATTCTGAAAGCCCGCAACCAAGCCGAAATTGCCCGAAGCCGAACATTTACATCAAAAGCCACCGCCGAAGCAGCAATCTTACACGTAAAAAATACGGCTCGCGATTTTGAAAAAGAATATCCACAGCCTGCAAAGCGAAAGAAGCGAGGGAACGTTTATAACTTTGACGTTAAAGCCGACACAAACGAGAAAGGCTTTCAGACCTTACGTGCGGAAGATAAATACCATTATTTCATTTTTTACGGTGCAAACGGGCAGCCTGTTCTTTATAGTCAGGGGTATTCTGGCAAAGGCGGGCGTGATAACGGTATAAAAACTGTAATCCGTAACGCAAGCATGACTGATCAACACGAAATAAAAGAAGAAGACGGCAAATACTATTTCGTTTTGCGGGCTGGAAATCGTCAGGAAATCGCTCGCTCTGCGTTTTTTGCAAGCGAAAGCGAAGCCCAAAGGCAATTAGATAGTAACTTAATTTCTATTAAAACTTACGCCGATAAATTCGGAGTTGTGATAGAAGAAGCTGTTATTAATACCGAAACGAGTAACTTTGTAATCAACGTCGATTTGCCAGCAGTTGAAGTGAAAAGCGGACTAAATGAAGACGAGTATCTTGATTGCGAAGCGTACAAAAATCATGAAGAAACTCCGGTTGAAGGTTTCCGAACTTTCAAGACGGATGACGAGTATTACTTCGCGATGCTTGATAGCAAAGGCGAAGTTTTGTTAAGAAGCGAAGGCTATCCAACCACAGGAGCACGAGATAACGGTTTGGCTTCTGTTCAGAAAAACCGTGAATTAAACGAGCGATACAGTTTCGTAGAAGACGAAGGCGAACATTTTGTGATTCTGAAAGCAGGTAATCACAAAGAAATTGCCCGAAGCTGCCCGTATAAAAGTAACGCCGCCGCAACGGCTGCATTCGGATTCTTATCAGGAACTGGTGCATTCCCATGGTTAGCTTTAAAAAACCGCAACGAAGACGAGTACCTTGACTGCGATGCGTACAAAAATCACGATGAAACGCCCGCCGAAGGATTCAGAACATTTAAAACCGATGGCGAATATTACTTTGCCATGCTTGATCGTCAAGGTGAAGTATTATTACGAAGCGAGGGGTACCCAACCGCCGGAGCAAGAGATAATGGGTTAGCTTCCGTTCAGAAAAATCGTGAAATCAGAGAACGCTATATCACCGTGGAAGAAAACGGCGAGCATTTCGTTGTTTTAAAAGCTGGAAATCATAAAGAAATTGCGAGAAGTTGTCCTTATGAAAACGAATCTGCTTTATTACTCCTGTTTCCATTTTTGGCGGCAGGAGCAGCGGGTTTATCATTCCCTTGGGAAATTGTCGGAATTACTGGAGCCTCAGCAATCGCTCCCGTCACTATTCCTGAAGAAAAAGTTGTTGATTTACCAATTCCTAAACCTAAACCGGCCATCATGCCGAAAAGCGATAATGGTGGCATCGCTGGTGCGGCAGGAGTGGCAGGAGCCGCCGCAATTGCTGCCGCTGCGATGAAAAGCGACGGAAAAGCAGGAGCTGTCGCCGCAACTAACGTTACTAAACCAAATCCAGTAACTGCAGCCAATATTGCTAAACCAACGCCAGTCGCCGCAGCTAACGTTCCTAAACCAACGCCAGTTGCTGCAACGACTCCACCGGTTGGTACAGCAACTGCTTTAAGTGATGCCGGCGGAGTTGCATCGGCTGGTGGAGGTATTCCAAGGTGGTTATTTGCTCTTTTAGCGGCAGTTCTACTTGCGTTATTGCTTTGGTGGTTATTGAAAGGTTGTAATCCTTCTGGCGAAGAGTTGCCAATTGTTTCAGGCGAAGCAGCAGCTCCGATTATCGCAGTAGATTCTGTGGAACAAGACGGAACTGCGATATCTGGTGAAGCACTGCCACAAGCCCCTGCAATTGATCAACCCGTTGAACTTAACATGGACGACGCCGAAATTGCTGCTGCCGCAGATGCAAATACAGGTAATTCTGAAATTATCGGTGGTGTAGATTGTGGCTGTGATACGGGTAAAGAGCCGTTATTTATGCGGTATTCTTACGAACCAAAAACGTTAAAAAAATTAGGCTCAAATACCGAGTTTGGAAATTCTCACGCGTTATCACCTTCAGAATTTTATAACAAACTAAATAACGCTTACTCCAACAACGAAGTTGACAGAGTATTTTTAGATCGCATTTTCCGTTCGATGGGTTACGCAAATGGCTGGTCAGCGGCAAATGCTTCCATGTTTTCAAATACAACGGTACCATACGGCACGGTTGGAAATATTGGCTACGGGAAAGATCACCGCACACAGTATAGCACGTTAAACCTTGGGGATTATGACCAAAAAGCGTTTTTGATAAAATCACGAAACGGCTGCGATGTACGCTTTATGAAAACCTGCGGAAATCACATGTTCTACTGCACAAAATAAATGTACTTTTTTTCTTACAACGAACGCTTCATTTACGTGGGGCGTTCGTTGTTATATCTACCAACCGCTTTTCAAAAAACTAATGGATATTAAATTTTCAAGTCGGCTCAAAAAAATTAAAACAATCATTTTTGACGTAGACGGCGTATTTACCGACGCTACGCTCGTGGTAAGCGATACAGACGTTACCAGAGTTTTCAACGTGCGGGATGGCTACGCTGTGCAAATGGCAGCAAAGGCAGGATATAATATTGCCGCAATTACGGGCGGTAAGCAGGATAGTATTAAAACCCGGTTGACCAGTTTGGGCGTAAAAGACGTATATCATAAAGTAGGAACGGCACAAAAGCTCGAAACCTTTGATGGATACGTAGCTAAATACAAACTAAAAGTGGAAGAAATAATTTACGTTGGTGATGACATTCCGGACTATTTATTGATGTCACAGCGAAGCGTACTAAGCATTTGCCCCGCTGATGCCGTGGACGAAGTAAAAGCAGTTTGCGATTATATTTCAGGTAAAAAAGGCGGTAAAGGCGTAGTGCGGGAAGTGATTGAAATGGTCATGAAATCGCAAAATACGTGGCTGACGCAATTTTGATTAAAATGCCTAAGATAAGCCCTAACAAACTTTAACATTTCATTGTATAAAATTACAGCAACTCTTTCGTTACTTTATTGCAAATAAATTTAAATTCATACACCCCAAATTTAATGAACACTAAAAAAACAACCATCGTATTCTTTTTCGCACTTTTTATCTCGGCCACTGCCTTTTCGCAAACCAAGCTAACAAATTCACTTGACTCCCTGAGTTATGCTATTGGCGTTAATATCGGGCAGAGCCTTTCTCAGCAAGGAGTGAAGCCAAACACAGATTTAATTGCAAAAGCAATTAGCGATGTGCTAGGAAGCAAACCAACCGCAATTGAGTTGCAAGAATGCAATGTCTATATTCAAAGTTACTTTCAGAATCAAATGATGAATAAGGCAGTTGAAAATGGTAAGGCTTCTGAGCAGTTTCTGGCGGAGAATAAAAGTAAGCCTGGCGTAATTACATTACCGAGCGGCCTGCAATACAAGATTATCACAGCCGGAACGGGAGCAAAGCCAGTCACGAGTAGCAAAGTAAAAGTGCACTACGAAGGAAAAACGATTGATGGAGAAATTTTTGATAGTTCACTTCAACGCGGAACTCCAACCGAATTTGGTGTTACGCAAGTAATTAAAGGTTGGACGGAAGCCCTACAGTTAATGCCAGTCGGTTCGGTTTGGGAAGTATACATCCCCGCTGATCTTGCTTACGGAACGCAAGCTCCGCCCAAAATTGGCCCTAACCAGGCATTGATTTTTGAAGTACGTTTGCTTGAAATTATGCCTTAAAATGCTATTCAACCACAACTTTTAACAAATTATAATTATGAAAAAATTACTGTTATTACTTTATGTATCGCTGATAAGTAGCTTTGCATTTGGTCAGGATACTGAGCCAAAATACAGTTACGATGATCTGACACCGACCGAAACTCAGACCAAAGTTGAAGAAATGGTGACGGGCTTCTTAGCAAATTATCATTACAAAAAGTACGCTTTAGACGATACCCTTTCCCGAAAAGTTTGGACAGAATTTATAAACAATGTAGACGCTAGCAAAGCATATTTCTTAAAAAGCGAAATAGACGCTTTCAAAAAGTACGAAAATAGTATAGACGAAGCACTGGTTTCAGGTAAACTCGATGCACCTTTTGAAGTGTTCAATCTTTACCGTACAAAGTACCGGGCAAGGCATCAAAAGGTTTTGGAGCTAATTCAACAACCGTTTGACTTTACCGCAAAGGAAACTTACACACCTAACCGCGAAAAAGTAGCGTGGGCAACATCAGAGGCTGAACTTGACGATGTGTGGTCAAAAATCATAAAGAGTCAGGTTTTAAGTATGAAATTGAGCGGTTCTACCGATAGTGCGACGGTTTCGACATTGACCAAAAGGTATAATATGTACGAAAGCCGCATGGCAAAATTACGCTCTGAGGATGTTTTTCAAACCTTCATGAATTCTTTCACCGAAGTCATTGATCCGCATACATCGTATATGATTCCAAGTACAGCCGCTCAGTTTAATATAGATATGAGCCAGTCTTTAGAAGGAATCGGGGCAAGTTTACGCAACGAAGGCGAATACGTAACCATAGTTGATATAATTCCTGGCGGTCCACTTTTCAAATCGGCACTTTCTAATAAAGGCGATAAAATTCTTGCCGTAGCACAAGGAACTGACGGACAATACCAAGATATCATTGGATGGTTAACGGATGATGCCGTGAAAATTATTCGTGGAAAAAAGGGAACAACCATTCGCTTAAAATTACTCGCTGAAGATGCTCCGCTAAGTTCAGAACCACGCGAAGTTGTCATTATTCGTGAAAAAATTAAGCTCGAAGAGGCAGTTGCAACCGCCGAAATTATCCCCATGAAAAATGGAAGAAAAACGCAAAATATTGGCTATATCGATTTACCGATGTTTTACCGTGATTTTGACGGAGCGAAAAATGCTTCTGATTTCCAAAGCACTACGAAAGACGTAAAGAAGTTCTTAGAAGAATTCAAATTAAAGGGCGTGGATGCTGTTGTACTTGACTTGCGAAATAATGGTGGCGGATCGCTGACTGAAGCCATTGACCTGACGGGTTTATTTATCAAAGATGGTCCAGTTGTGCAACGGAAATCTTTCAGACCGGGCGTGAATGTAGAGAATGATAATAATAGCGAACTTACGTACGCAGGACCTTTGGTTGTGCTGCAAAATCGTTACAGTGCCTCTGCTTCTGAGATTTTCGCGGGAGCTATTCAGGATTACGAACGTGGCTTAATTGTTGGCGAACGCTCTTTTGGAAAAGCCACTGTACAGCAATTAGTTGATTTAGATCAGTACAAATCTCAAAGTACGGCTTCGAGAAATTCAAAGAAACGAATCGGAACAACGCTCGAGGAAGAAGATCGTTTTGGACAACTAAAACTGACAACTGAGAAATTTTACCGAATCACTGGAAAGAGTAACCAAAGAGTAGGTGTTGCGGCAGATATAACCTTTCCAACGCCTTTTGATGCCAACGAAACAGGTGAAAGTTCGTACCCGTCAGCGTTACCAAACGACTCTATTGAAAGCACCAGTTTTACTTCTACGGGTCAAGTATCCGCTAAAAAAATTGATAAACTCCAGAGTGAAACCAGCAAAAGAATAGCGGGAAATACGCTATGGCAAGAAATAATGGTGGATTTTGAGGCTTACAAAAATCTGCGAGAGGAAGATAGCTATTCCCTCAATTTTGAGGAGCGAAACATCAAAAAAGATGAAACAGATAAATACTTCAAGTCAATAAAAAAGCTTTCAAAGACCAAAGCCAATGAAAGCCACGAGGAGGATATTTATTTACTCGAAACACTTAAAATAGCAGCCGATTTAGTGACTTTATAAATTTCAACTGTCTTATCTACCCAAAAAAGCTCCGATTTATCGGGGCTTTTTTGGGTTATTAGCTATTTGGTTATTAGTGCTGTACAGTAATTATCCAACGGAAAGCCCAAGCCCAGTTGATTTTAAAATTACCTTGTTTCGCTTCATTAAGAATTTTTACAATTTCATTTTTCGAAAAACCACGCAACACTGATAATGGAGCATCGTTTTTTACTAAATAGGATTTTGAAAAAACCGCGGTCAAAAATTTAATCGAATAATAGGCAAGCCGATGGCGGTGCAGGTCGCAAATGGTGTAACCGATTGACGTATTTTCGTTCATCCAATTTAACATTGAATGAAGCTGTTCGTCAGTAAAATGATGGCAGAATAATGAGTTGAAAACAATGTCTGGTTTTCCGATTTGCTCAAAGGGGGCTTTTTGATAATCGCAGGTTATAAATTTAATGCTATAGCTTTTGGATTGTTGAACGGCAAAGTCGGTGCAATCTTGTTTTAAATCAACACCAGTCAACTTAAAATCATAGCCATGCTTTTTTCCCCAAGTAGCAATTGCCCTAAGGTTATCTCCACCGCCGCTACCAATCTCCAGAATATGAATTTGTTGTGTTTTTGAAATGCCAATCAGCATTTTTTTTATCGCTTTTAAAACCACATCGTGCCCGCCCAAATACCGGTTGATGAAATCGAGTTCCCGCAGGTTTTGGTACAAATCTTCTTTGGGTAAATGTTCATTATCAAGGAGTTCTGCGGCGTAAGAGCGATTTTTAAACATCAATTTGCGGTAAGTTGAAATGATTCTAACGTTAATCCCGGTCCAAAAGCCGCCCCAAATATTTTTTCCCCTGAAACCGCCTTCTGCATAATTTCTTTAAGTACAAATAAGACGGTTGGGGAAGACATATTACCGAAGTTTTTAAGTATTTCATACGAGGCTATTAGCTCTTCTTTAGAAATCTTCAGGGCTTTTTCAGTTGCGGCGAGTATATCTTTTCCGCCGGGGTGAATTGCCCAATGAGCAATATCTTTTACGCTCCAGTTTAATTTCTCCAACGCACTTAATAGTAGATTTTCAATTTCGCTTTCAACTAACCGTGGAATATGATTACTCAAAACCATCTGAAAGCCCGTTGAACTCAACCCCCAAGCCATGTCTTCTTTTCCTTTTGCAATTACTTTCGAAAAGAAATTTGAAATAGTTAATCCTTTACTTTGTTCGTTACTTTCAATCAAGCATGCCGCGGAGCCGTCGGCAAAAAGTAGGGCGGATGTCAATTGATCAATTTCGGTGCTGTTTTGAAAATGCAGTGTGCATAACTCGGTGCAAACAACAAGAACTTTAGCATTTTTTGAGCTTATGGCAAGTGAGTTTGCAAGTTTCAATGCGTGAATAGCAGCGTAACAACCCATAAAATTCACGGAAGTTCGGAAAATATCCTCTTTCATGTTGAGTTTTTCTACTAGCTGTAAGTCAAGCCCTGGAGCCGCCAAGCCAGTGCAAGTAACCGTGATTAGGTGCGTAACTTCGGCTATTTGTTCGGGAGAAATCGTTGCCTCAATGGCTTTCACAGAAAGGTCGAGAGCAGTTTCGTCAAAAACCTGCATCCGCCTTTCAATTGTCGGAAAATCATTTGTTTCGTCGGCTTTCGGGTAAAAATTGAAATCTTCCTGTTTACTTGAATAATCCGCCAGAACACTGTAGCGAGTTTTAATGCCGCTTCTGTGATATAGGAGCGATAGTAGCCGCTTTTTGGTTTCGTCAAGCGGCAGCATTTGCTGCATAAACTTGAGAATATCTAATTGGTTATGTCGGTGCGTTGGTGTGGCCGTACCGATTTTGGTAATTACTGGCATTCAGGAAAGGGGCAAACTATTTATGTCGAAAAAACGTATTATATCTTATAAGGCTAATCGGAGAACAACCGTTGCATTTCAAGATATTGTAGAATCAAAACTTATAAAAATATGGAAAGCTTACTAAAAAATTGGAATATTATTCGGGTTATGTACTTGGTTTTTTCGGTGATAATTATCTATGCGGCGTACGAGTACGGGAATAATGTTTTTCTGTATATTTTGGGCGTTGGTTTTTTAGCCCAAACTCTTCTAAATGTTGGTTGTAGCTCAGGGCAATGCCGTAAACCTACCAATTTTAATTTCCGCAGAAGACATTAAAAATACTGTACCATTAAGTACGAATCTACTACCACTAAGGTTTACGGATTCGTACTTTTTTACGCAAAAAATAAGTAGGCGATAAATATTCCGGCAATTACTCCGATAAAATCGGCAATCAAACCAAACGGAATTGCGTAACGGGTTTTGGTAATACCAACCGAGCCAAAATACAATGCTACAATATAAAATGTTGTATCTGCCGAACCCTGAAAAATGCACACTAATCGCCCAACAAACGAGTCTGGGCCATATTCTTGCATTGCATCTATCATTAATCCTCTTGCACCGCTGCCGCTTAAAGGCTTCATCAAAGCCACTGGTAACGCATCCACAAATGAGGTGTCAAAACCGAGGGCAGCGATTGTCCACGCCATTCCGCTTGTAACCATATCTAACGCTCCTGAATTTCTGAAAACGCTAATTGCAACAAGCATTCCTACCAAATAAGGTATAATTTTTACTGCCGTGGTGAAGCCTTCTTTTGCTCCGGTAACGAAGGTTTCATATACGTTAACCTTCTTTATAAGCCCTCCAGCAACGAATAAAACAATAATTGATAGTAAAATCAGGTTGCTGTAAACCTTTGAAAATATTTCAATTTCTTTGCCAAAACATGATGGAACCAGTAAAATATTT
>JANQUM010000008.1 GCA_030731175.1 Spirosomataceae bacterium | reverse complement strand
CACAAAAAGTGGTTGGTTTGATCCGCTCAACGAGTTTTCACCGCGAATCACAATTCGGCTTGAAGAACCCACGCCCGAAGAACCGTTAGTAACTTGCACACCGGCAATTTGCCCGGCAAGGCTGTTAACTAAGTTTGTCAGCGGAACTTCGTTCAATTCCTTCGTAGAAATTTTTGTAACCGAAGAACCCAAAGATTGGCGGTTTCGCTCAATTCCCAGTGCCGTAACTACTACTTGATCAAGCAGTTGGTCTGAGGTTGAAAGTTGGATCGTTGCAGGAATTTTGCCGTTTACGGCTTGGATATTTTTAGTTTCGTAACCTACAAACGAAATTTGAATTTCAGCATTTCGGTTATCAGACTTGAGTGTGAAAGTACCGTTTTCGTTAGATTGAACGGCGTTTTTGGTGCCGGTTTCCTGAATTGTTGCAAAGGCAACCGGGTTATTTTCCGAATCAACGATTCGGGATGAATACGTTATGCTTTGTCCATATACGGTAGCAAAACATAACTGTAACACAGCTAATAGAGCTATTTTCATTTGAAATTTAGTTTTATGTTGTAATAGAGATTTAGATATGCGGCACAATGGAAATTTCCCTACCAGTTAAACTGGCGGGCGTATCAACATTCAGCGGCATAAAAGATGTATTAAGTGAAAATAGCGGGAGGTCCCCGAAAAGGATTCGTGGCAATATGTACTTTTGGAAGTACTACAACTTGGAACGGAAGTGCTACTTTTTGCCTTACGATTTTATTGAATTGTGAAAGCAGCCAACCAATCTTCGAAGAAGGGTTTCTTGAGATGTAAGTATTGACACTTTGTACGTCATCTAAGTCAATTAGCGAGGCTAAAGAAACTACTGAGAGATTCTGAGTTTCAGCGGTTTCGAGAATTGCCGTGTACAAGGAGTCTTGCTGCCACGGTAAATTCACAAATAAGTTTTCGTCAAAAGTCGCTTTATTTAATCCTAATAAATAGACTCCTCCGTCTTCAGCGGGTCCGGCAACAATGTTATGCGTCAGTAACTTTTCTGCCGCTTCTCGAATAATGTCTGCCGTTAAGTCAGGAGAATCATTTCCGATGGAAACTACCCGTTCGTAACCGGCGTCAAAACAAAACTTTATCGCATTTTTGTAGCGTTCTGCAAATGTTTTACCTCGTTGTTGCTCCTCGCTAAACCAAAGTAGTTCAATTTCAGAATCATTTGCAATAGCTTGTGTATGCTTGATGCACTGATTTATTACAGCTACGGATGCAGCCGTTTTCCTGAAACCTGAATGTGGTTTGCGTTGATATTCTCCCGCTACAGAAAGCGAGAAAACCATCAGTACTGTTTTGTCAAATTTGTGATTCAAATCTCGGAGTAATATTAAATAAACGAATCTATTGCGTTAACTTTAGCACTACATACGTCATTGGAAAACAATTAGATGACAGGCAACAAAGAAATAGTTGTTAAAGTTTAATTGTAGAATCGACCCGAAATCAAGTAAAAAATCATTTCACAAAAATGAAAAGTACCTTTCCTTCACTCCAATATATAACTGAAACACACGATAAAATCCGTCCGTTTGTTCACCGAACTGCAGTTTTACAGTCCAGTTCGTTGAACGAATTAGCTGGTTGCGAAATCTTTTTCAAGTGTGAAAACTTTCAGAAAATTGGGGCGTTCAAAGCACGGGGCGGAATGAACGCCGTACTGCGTTTAACCAAAGAACAGCAGCAAAAAGGATTGACAACGCATTCGTCTGGCAATCACGCTCAGGCAATTGCATTGGCTGCAAAATCGGTTGGAACTACGGCGTATATTGTCATGCCATCTAACGCTCCAAAAATTAAGAAAAGAGGAGTGGAGGCTCTCGGCGGCAAAATTATTGAGTGCGAACCGACGCTTGCTGCCCGTGAAAGGGGTGTTGAAAAAGTAATTGAAGAAACCGGAGCAACGTTTATTCACCCGTTTGACAACGACGACGTTATTGCCGGACAAGCAACTGCGGCGAAAGAAATGATTGAAGACTACGGAATTTTTGATGTAATGATGGCACCCGTTGGTGGTGGTGGTTTGTTGAGCGGAACGGCGTTAGCTTGTCATTATTTATCACCCGAAACCGAAGTTTGGGCGGGCGAGCCCGAAGGTGCTGCCGATGCAATTTTGTCTTTCAAAAGCGGAAAAGTTGAAAAAGCCCCTTACATCAATACCATCGCCGACGGGCTGTTGACTAACCTCAGCGAGCGAACATTGAACATTATCAAACAACACGTAAAAGGTATTTTAGTCGTGAACGATGATGAAATTATCGCCGCCATGCGGTTAATTTACGAACGCCTTAAAATTGTGATAGAGC
>JANQUM010000007.1 GCA_030731175.1 Spirosomataceae bacterium | reverse complement strand
AGCGAAGCATTTATGTCGAAACTCACGCAATTTGTCAGTGAAAAAGATGCAAAATCTTACCGTGACCAACTTTACAAACAGCACCTGCCGATGTTTAAATTTTCGCCCAAATTTGCCACAACAATGGTATTCAGCGATTTAAAGATGAAGTGGAATCCCGAAATAAATTCGTTTTACAGCGTGGGTAAAATAGGCGTTTCAAACATCGGCGAAAGCGACGTAAACGCCATGATAAACGGCTATCTCGAAATAAAGAAAAATCCACTTGCCGGAGATGAGGTTTATTTATTTTTAGAAGTTTCGGGTGAAAACTGGTACTATCTTGGCTTCAAAGACGGCGAAATGGGCGTGGTTTCGTCAGACGATGCATTCAATAAATTAATTGCAGAAAAAGACAAAGGAGCAAAAAATAAAGATTACAAAGTCATCTCCATTGACTTCGCCGAGCCAATCACCTTCCGCCGCCGCTTCCTTGCCACTTACCAAGGTATCGACGACGAAAACTTCGGCAAGAAACCGGTTAACCCGAAGAAACTCGTGTTGACGCCCGAACAAAAAGAAAAGAAAGAAGAGAAAAAGAAAACCACCGAAGTTGAAGGGTTTTGATTTCTCCCGCACTCCTTACCAAAACTCACTTTATCTTTTTACTTTTGACTATCAATCAAAACAAAACGAAGAAAATTGAAAAAGACATTCCTTAATAATACCCTGTTGATAGCGTTTGCCGCCGTTTTGATGTCGTCTTGCGTCACGCAGCGAAATCTCAAACGAGATAAAGTTGTAACACTCGAAACAGAATACGGAACCATGCACATGGTTTTGTTTGATGATACGCCGTTGCACAAAGCTAATTTTATCAAACTTGCCGAAAGTGGCTTTTACGACGGCTTACTTTTTCACCGCATCATCGAAGATTTCATGATTCAGGGCGGAGACCCAAATTCCCGCGATGCCGAGGCGGGTGCACGTTTAGGATTCGGCGATGGCGGGATGGATAAAGTTCCGTACGAATTTACAACTAAACACATCCACACAAAAGGTGCGTTAGCAGCGGCTCGCGGCGGCGATCCTGAAAAGAAATCAAACCCCGCACAATTCTATATCGTAGACGGAACTACCTACACCGACGAGCAACTGACTCAGATTGAAAAGCGTAACCAAATGGATTACACTACGAAGCAACGTGCCGATTACATGATTTTGGGAGGATATCCAACGCTTGATAATAATTATACTGTTTACGGTCAGGTAATTGATAACCTGGACGTAATAGACAAAATTTCGTCTCAACCAAAAGACGGTGCAAACCGCCCAACGGAAGACATCAAAATGAAGATGACCGTGCAGGAAATGAAGAAGAAAAAAATCACTAAACTATACGGCTATCAGTACGAAGCGGTTAAGTGAGGATAAATTTAAAAAACTATAAATCGTCCGTAAGGACGAAAACCCCCTCTCTCCCGTACGTACGGGATTGGGGAGGGGTGGGGCGGTCGGCGTTCCGAAGGAGTTTCAAATATGAAAAGAATACTAATAACAGGTTCAAACGGATTACTCGGTCAAAAATTGGTCGAATTACTTATTGAAAACGACGAAGTTGCCGTCATTGCCACCGCTCGTGGGAAGAACCGTTTACCTTTTTCAAAAGGCTACGAATACCGCCCGATGGACATCACAAACGCCGAACAAGTCTTGGCGGTAATTAACGAAACATCGCCGGATGTGGTGATAAATACCGCCGCTATGACCAACGTAGATCAGTGCGAAACCGACAAAGAAAACTGCTGGCAGCAAAACGTAAAAGCCGTGGAATATTTAGCTGCGGCGTGTAAACACAACGATGCGTTTTTATTGCACCTTTCCACCGATTTCATCTTCGATGGTACTGATGGACCGTACGACGAAACCGCCGAGGCAAATCCCGTAAGTTTCTACGGTTGGAGTAAATGGGCGGCGGAAAAATTGCTGTTACATTCTGATATTCGTTACGCAATTGCCCGTACCGTTTTGGTTTACGGAATTGCCCACGACATGAGCCGCTCAAACATTATTTTATGGGTGAAAAATTCGCTCGAAAGCGGTAAAAATATCAACGTCGTTACCGATCAGTGGCGAACCCCAACACTCGCCGAAGATTTAGCAAAAGGTTGTGCCTTAATTGCCGAAAAAGAAGCCGAAGGTATTTTCAATATTTCAGGAAAAGACTTTTTGACTCCCTACGAAATGGCAATCAAAACGGCTGATTATTTCAAACTCGATAAATCGCTCATTGCCGAAGCAGACGGAAGCACGTTCACCCAAACTGCTAAACGCCCACCAAGAACGGGATTCATATTAGACAAAGCCAGAAAACTTGGC
>JANQUM010000006.1 GCA_030731175.1 Spirosomataceae bacterium | reverse complement strand
GAATTCAGATTGTCATTGTCAAATTCAATTTTTAATAAGTCAACCAAAGTATCATTTACAAACTGATTTTCATAATTCAGTCGTTTTTTGTCTGATTTGAAAGAATTAAATTCTCGAATTATTTCATAAACGATTGAGTCGTTTTTCTCCGATTTTCTGCGATTCCAGAATTCAGCGTAATATTTGGTTTGCATTTCCGGTTTATTATAAGTCAGTTGCAAACTGTCCAAAACAATCTCAAAATTCCGTTTTATATAAATTCCATTGGCTATGAATAAATTCTCGCTTTTATAAATTCCGTTTTCAAGTTTTTCGTAACCAAATTTCTTAAATGTTTCGTGAATCATTTTTAGATTTTCGGGTTTCCTTATCCATTTACTTTTTGTCCAATCCGAGTGATTTAATCCGAAAAATGAAGTTTGAGTTTCAACATAAAATTCCGCTTCTTTTTTTTCTTTACTAACGCAAGAAACGAGTAATAAAATCAGAATATTTAATGTTAGCAGTTTGTTCATTCGTATGTTGTACAACGGTTCGAATATGCGTAGTGCGGGATTTCAAGGCACTTCACTATCAAACCGCTACTTTGTTTATTAATTGCTCTAAAGTTCAAATTTAGCAAATCGCCCCGCATTACGTATATTTATTGTTGTGTGGCGTTTTTATATTAATGTAATCTAGTATTTAACACGTTCTTTAAACTCTGAACTAATCCTTGATTTTCTTCAGCTACATTCTTGGTTTCCTTTTCGGCTGAGGTATGGTCATATAATTCTACAAATCCATCCTGATGAAGTGTCAACCTATGTGTTGACGTTCTAATGGTTGATGCATTACTTGTGTACGCTATGGCGGTATGACCAGAAGTGTTCAGATCTACTAATATTTCTTTCAGTGATACACCTTGGGTATACTTAGGAATTTCAATTCCTGTTAAATCACATAATGTCGGAAAGATATCGAGTGTCTCCACGATGGCCTCTGTGTTAGAGCCTTTATGCTTCATCCCAGGATAGTGAATTATTAAAGGAGAATGTAACGATTCCTCGAACAAACTATGTTTTCCCCAAATTGCGTGTTCTCCCAAGTGCCAACCATGGTCACCCCAAAGTACAACAATGGTGTTTTTATCTGCTCCTGTTCTTTTCAATTCTGCAAGAACTTTTCCAACTTGGGCATCTGCATAACTAACACATGCTGCATAATGGTAACGCACGTCATCAGCAAAAGCCGTATCACTATTTGGGTTCTTACCCCAACGGTTATACTTCATAAATTCAGTTGATTCGTGCCATGTGGTTTTTCCTTCTGGTTTTTGAGGGTGTTCTATTTCTGGGAGTTCAACTCCATCGTACTTGTTAAAATAAGATTTTGGTGCTCCAAAAGGTAGGTGTGGTTTGATAATTCCAACGGCAAGAAAAAATGGTTTTTCGTTAATGGTAGCAAGCTCTCTTAGTTGTTTCACGGCTTCATCTGTAATCGCTCCATCTGGATAGATGTTATCATCTCCTTCTACCGTCTGAAAAACGTCCATATCACCTGATTTTACTCGAATCTCTCCATTAGCTAGTCCGTGCATCATTCCACGCGGATGTTCCCATTCTGCAATCGGCATAAGATGTCTATCCCATGCATTTGGCATCTCAATTTTTGTGCTATCATTCCAATTCTTGCCACCTCTCCCTCCGGGATGATGAGACACTTTCCCAACCGAAACCGTTGTATAACCATGTGTTTTAAACCACTCCGGCATACTTTGATTTATTTCTTCTGTGTCATCTTTTATTTTATTTGCCCTAAGAAAAAGTGCATTGTTTCCTGCTGGCCCGTACTGTCCTGTCAATAAAGTATATCGAGATGGCCCACAACTTGGGGCATTTACAAAATGTTTCTGAAATTTAATTCCCTTTGCGGCTAAAGCGTCAATGCTTGGTGAGCTAATATAGTCTGCTCCAAAGCTCTTCAATTCTGGGCGAAGGTCATCCACACAAATGAGTAGAACATTAGGTTTTTGAGTGACTTGTGTTTTTTGACAATTCGTTATCATGAAAAAAGATAACACAGCACAAAAAAATGGTATTGTTTTTCCAACTCTCACTATTATATATTTTTTATTTACAAGTTATTGCTTTCGCTAATGCCACACAACGTTTGGGTGTATGAGCAGTAGCGGGGTTTTAGCACTACATTTGGTAAAAATACCAAAATTTCGTTAAAGCACAAACTTTCTTAAAAAGCCCGAAACCCGCTATTGATTATACACCGTGTTAGGCACAGTTTTTTTGTCTTTCTGCTCCAATTTCTTATCATATTATTTATGTTTATTAGGGTTGAAATTGAATAAGTAAAAAAGTCAGCCTTTATA
>JANQUM010000005.1 GCA_030731175.1 Spirosomataceae bacterium | reverse complement strand
CTTTTTCTATGATGCAACTTGGGTCTTTGCACGCAGCTAATAAAGAGTTTGAGCTTAGTAACAAATATTTCAGAAAAGCCGAACCGCTTTTTGAACAATATACAACCCCCTATGACCAAAATACGTTTAAAATTAATTATGCGTTCGCCTTGAGCAGTGCAAAGAAATATGCTAAAGCAATAACTACTTATAAAGATGCTTTAAAGTATTATGAAAAGGAGAATATGCTCGATGATATGACCTACTGTTACGAGCAATTAGCTTTCTGTTATGAACAGGCTGGGGATTTCAAAAACGCACTTGTGTTTATGAAAAAATTCCGAAAGACCAGTCAGCAAGTAGATAACGAAAGTGTCAAAGTAAAATTAAACGAGCTGAACCTTCAATACGAAACCGAGAAAAAAGAGCGGCAGATACTCCAGCAAAAAAATGAATTGATTGAGGACAAGGCAAGGTTTAGCAGGTATCAAAGTATATTTTTAGCAGGATTACTCTTGATGGGAATGGCCTTATTTATTTATCGCTATTTCGCAATCCAAAGAGAAAGGAAATTGCGTTCGGCGTTTCAGTCCACTTTTTTGAATGTACTGCAATTGAAAGAACATTTTGAAGGTAAAGGTAGTATGTCTGAAAAGATAGAAATTACTACCGAAGTTAATGACTTGGCAAACCGCATAAATACTGACTTAGGCCTAATTACTGCCGATATTGATAGTAAATTGCTGTCTTCAAAGTCATTTAACTATACCGTTTCGCATGAGCTAAAACGGTATTTGTCCCAACTCGAAGATGATATTTCAGAAATAGGGATTCAATCGAAAAATAATTCCGCAGTGGCTGAATCATTAGAGAAAGTTAGCTCTTTAAAAAACCTAACATCCAAGCTATTAGAACTATCATCTATTGAAAAAGAAACTTTGAAGGTTTCTCGCTTTGACCTCCGTCAACTTGTTGAGCAATGTCTTGATGAGCTACAAATCCCCAAAACGATTGCCATTTCTCTCGATTTGACAACGAAAGAGATTCAGGCAGATAGGCTATTTATAAGGCAAGCAATCACCAATCTTTTAGAAAATGCCGTTAAATACACTCAAACAACTTCTGACGTAATTATTGAAGTTATATCACGATATACAGATGATAACAAGGTAGAAATCACAATCATGGATAATGGCAAGGGAATAACGGACGCCACTAAACGTGAACAAATCTTTGAAGCTTTCTTTCAAGCGGAGAACGCAAAGAAAGGAAACGGCTTGGGGCTTGCCATCGTCAAGAAAATTATCGAAAAACACGACGGTTACGTATTTGCCCAACAAAATAAACCCACCGGTTTAAAGGTGGGTTTTGGAATACCAATACAAAGTTGAGCCTTATTTATAATTGATTAGTTAAATATTTTCTAACTGCATGTGGTGCAGAATTAACCCCTAATTTTTTATATATAACTTTAATGTGGGCTCTTACACCGTCAATCGTCATATCAAGTTTTTCTGCAATGAGTTTGTAAGTCCACCCTTCTGATATTAAATGAAGAACCAATAGGTTTTTTTTCGACAAAACCTTCTCAACCCCGTTGTTTATGGGCTTGAAGTAATTTATCAAGTAACGTGACATTTTAGGTGAGATTCCTGCCCCCCCTTTTTCTATCGTATCAACGCTTTCAGTTATACTCTCCAAAGGATCACTTTTAATAATATATCCGCTGGCTCCTAATGTGATTGCTTTGAATAAAGATTCTTCGTTCTCAACAACCGAGCACATTACAATCTGTGCCTCTGGGAGAGCTTTGCGAAGGTACTTTATCCCCTCAAACCCGTCTATATCTGGCATTATAATGTCCAAAAATATTAGATCTGTTACAGATTTTTTGTTCAATTTCTTTAGGGCATCTGCAACACTTATAGCAGTAAAATCTACTGTATGTCCGTGTCTTTCCAATAAATTACTTGCTTTTTTTAAAAAGTAAGTGTCATCGTCTATTAATATAATGTTCATTGTTTTTATAATTGTCTATGGTTGTATTTCAGAATTTAAAAATATGTTTTTAAAACTAAAAAGGGTAGATTTTTTGTGCGTTTTTTGGGTCAGAATTGGCAATTGTACATTAAAAGGTGTAACAATTGTTGGCTACTGCTTTCGCCGTATTAAAAAACGAAGTTGAGTCTTTGTTTAGATTTCATATCCCAATCAAATTTATGAGCAACGAAATCGTTACTTTTGCACCCGTAAACCATCGATTTTCCAGTTATGAAACTCAGAATCACTCTTTTAGGTGTTTGTCTGATATTTTTGCTTCAAAATTCTACTTCCGCTCAATCTCCGGTAAACTACCTCACCACTTACCATCCGCACGTAAATAAAGCCGAAGGTTTTCTGA
>JANQUM010000004.1 GCA_030731175.1 Spirosomataceae bacterium | reverse complement strand
CAATGCGTTGTTCGTCGTGATTTTCAAGAAAGAGAAGCATTCTGTTTGAAAACTCACCCGATTCGTTTTGCCATACTTTCGTTATGTCGGCTACATTACCGCCGCCTTCCATCAACCTTCTTACGGCATCGTATAAGCCAACTTTATCGTAGAGGTAATCAAATTTGCCATTGAAAAGGTAATTTCCGTATTCGGCAGGATTGTAAATTTCAGCAATAAAAGTGGCCTCGCCATTAGCTTTTAGTTTCGGAATAACCCAACCCCAAAACTCCACGGGCACCATTTCTGCCATGTCACACCGAAAACCATCAACACCTTTTGCTTGCCAGTAAGAGAGGATTTCATACATTTTGTTCCACGTATCAGGAATCGACTCAAAGTGTGTTTTCTTTCCGTTTGCGTAATCAACTCCATAATTTAATTTCACGGTTTCGTACCAATCATTGATGGATGGTCGAGCCGAGAAAACGTCGTTTCCAGTCGCTTTTGCGGGATTTTCAATAAAATCAGCTTCCGGCTTAACTGGCGGTTTTGCTTCCGCTGGAACCACGAAACTTTCACCGTTTAGGTAATAGAAATTATTGTTTACCGCAAATAGTTTAGATTTATCATCATCCGTTCCAAAATCTGCAATTCCGTTTGGTTTCACGTCCGAACCGTATTCACGCGAAACGTGGTTCGGCACAAAATCAATCACAACTTTCAGCCCCGCAGCATGGGTTCTTTTCACTAACTCCTCAAACTCTTGCATTCGATTTTTTACGTCAGACGCAAGTGCCGGATTCACATCATAATAATCCGTGATTGCGTACGGAGAGCCAGCAATACCCTTAATTACTAACGAGTTATCTTTCGGAATGCCAAATTCTGAGAAGTCTGACATAGTGGCGTGTTCAATAACGCCAGTAAACCAAACGTGTGTACTACCAAACTTTTTAAGTTCAGAAAGGGCTTTGTCTGAAATATCGTTAAACTTCCCACTGCCGTTTTCTGCGAGTGTTCCGTTAAATTTATTAGTGGTATTAGTGTTCCCGAAGTAGCGGGTGAATAATTGATAAACTACCAGTTTATCAGAAGTTTGTTCTGTCATTTTTGGGGTGGATTCTTTTTCGTTATTGCACGAAAGGCAAATTAAAAGCAGGCAGGTTGAAAGTATTCTGTTCAAAGGTGTTTGATGCTAATCGCCAAAGGTAAAAAATCATTTTAGTATGATAAAACTTCCGAATCGCTTAAATTTGTAAAACGAAATATACTTTAATCATAATGAAAAAAATAAAACGCTTATTTGGCATAGTTGCGTTCATTGCAATTTTGCCGTTAATTCTGCACGCCCAAAAGGGAAGTTCACTCACAATAAACCCGACAAATTGGTACGTAGGAATGAAAAATCCGAACGTACAACTTTTGGTTTACGGTGAAAATATCGGAAATGGCCGTGTAAAATTACACGACTACAAAGGCGTTTCGGTCACGAGCGTTTCGAGCGTAGAAAATCCCAATTATATTTTTATCGACTTGGTAATTTCACCCGAAACGAAAGCAGGAACGCTGCAATTTGAGGTTGATAATTCGGGAATAACCACGAAGTTTGACTACAAATTATTGAACCGAACGGCAACGCCTCAACCCGTCACTTCGGCCGATTTTATTTATTTAGTACTCCCCGACCGCTTTGCAAATGGTAATCCTGCGAATGATAAATTTGCGGACATGGCAGATCCAAATCACGACAGGAACAACCCGTGGAAGCGTCACGGCGGCGATTTGGCGGGAATAACCAACCATTTAGATTATTTTAGCGAACTCGGAGTTACGGCACTTTGGCTCAATCCGGTAGTTGAAAATAACCAACCGTTAACCGATGAAGGCGGTCAAATGCGTTCGGCGTATCACGGTTACGGATTCACAGATCATTATAACGTTGACAAGCGTTTAGGTGGAAATGAAGCCTACAAAAAAATGATTGACGAAGCCCACAAAAAAGGCATTAAAATTATTCAGGATGCCGTGTATAACCACGTCGGAAAAAACCACTGGATTTTGAAAGATATGCCCGCAAAAGACTGGCTGAATCAATGGGATTCTTACACAAATACGAGTTACAAAGATCAACCGCTCGTTGACCCGTACGCATCAAAATACGATTACGAGCAGACACTAAAGGGTTGGTTTGTGCCTTTTTTACCTGACTTAAATCAAAACAATCCGTTTGTTGCTAATTTCCTGATTCAACACGCCCTTTGGACGGTCGAGAATTTCGGGATTGATGGCTGGCGGATTGATACCTATTTCTACAACAATTTTGAATTTATGAACCGCTGCAATGCTGCACTTTTGGAAGAATATCCGGGCATGCTAATTTATGGCGAATCGTGGGTAAATAG
>JANQUM010000003.1 GCA_030731175.1 Spirosomataceae bacterium | reverse complement strand
ATTCGAGAGCTTTAAGCCAATATCGCTTTTTTTATCAATATACTTTGACTTAAACCCTTACTTATCAATAAATAACCGCTTCGTTATCAAGCCTTTGTTGTGCTTTAAAACTAATAAATAATTTCCGTTTCTGATTCTCGAAACGTCAATCAAATACGTATTTATGCCGCTGTGGTTTAGTTCTAAATAACCAAGCTTATTTCCGGAAAGCGTGTAAATAATTGCGGATTCTAACGGCTTATCTGAAAGTATTTTTACTTCGTCTCCGGATGGGTTTGGGTAAACAACTGTGGTCTCTGTCACTGCTGCTTCGACGTCTAACGGCGTATCAGGAACAACTATTTTCGGAGTGAAATTTACGAAAATATCTTGTCCGCCTTGTGCTTTGCCTTCTCTTGTACCGTCGGCACTTCTGAAAACCATACCGATTCTGTTCCAAGTGGCGTTTGCCGGAACTGCTGTGAAGTAAGCTTTTGGCGTAATTTTAATCTGGTATTTTGATGTTGAACCCGCCACTTTGGTCATCAACCCAATGCCGTCATCTTGCCCCCAATTTCCTTTTACGTATTGCCAACTTGTTGAAGATACGCCGTCGGTGATGATGCCGGAGTGCATGTAAACTTTATCCGCTCCAATCAGCCCCGCTGTTCCGTTCGGATCAGCAACGGCGGCATCGAAAGTGATCGTTATTTCGGTTTCGGGTTGAAATTCTGCGGGAGAAACCGTAACGATTTTGCCGTCGGGTTGCAGGTTCAAAAATATATTTCCGCCGTCGTAGGCTTTGCCGATTCGGCTGCCGTCGGCGTTTTGAAAATACATACCAATTCTGAAAATACTTTCTGATTCCGCCACTCCGAAATACGTGCGAGGATTTAATTTTATTTCCCACTCGTCTTCTTTTCCGGCAACTTTAGTAAGTTTGGTTTTTGTAGAAATTTCCGAAACCCGTTTTGTCAAAGTCGTGTCGGTTGCGTTGTTTGTCACCACGCCAGAAATCATGTAAACATCTGATATTCCAATCAAACCGTCAGTTGTTAACGAATTGGCGTATTTCGCTCTAAACGTGAGTGTTACGTCGGAGGAGGCATTGAAGTTTACGGGATTTGAAACTACAATTGGCTCAAAAATAGTGAGCAAGTTTTCTTCAATATTTGCCTGTTTTTTATCGGTGAAAAACTTGAACTGTCCCGGAGCGAGTTCAAAACTCTGCGTTAAATTCGCTACAGTAATTGAATCCGTCGAGAATAAATCGTACCACGTTCCGGTTTTGGTAAATGTCAGGTTTCCCGAACTTTTATCCAATCCAAAATTTCCGATGATCGCCGCGTCTAAATCTGAGCCGTCGGCTTTGATTGATTTTACAACTCCGTTGAAATTTGTGGTGACATTTTCGGAGGAAAAAGTTGCTGGATTTTCTTTTACCAAATTGATAACCTGTGCGTGTGTTTTGTAGAGTTTTGGCCGTTCTTCGTTTTCGTATAATTTCAAACTTCCTTCGCCCCAAACTAATGGTTTATTACCAACTCTGCCGTTGAAATCAATACTTTTATCGTACCCTAATTCCTGAAATTGCCACATCATTTTTGCACCCGGCAACGTGTAGAAAAACGCCGTTAAAAGTTTCACCCGATTCAGGGCTGTTAATTCGTTTGCTACTGAATAAGTTGTAGATTTTGCCGTCGAATTTAACGCTTTCACCATTAAGCGTTCTTCGTCGTGGCTTTCCATGTACGAAACCCGATTTAGTTCTTTAGCGGAGTTGATATTCGCCGAAGTATTTCCGGTCAATAAATCGCCGTAATCGTGCGTGTTGTTTCCCCATACCATCATCCCCTCGGCTTTGAGTTCGGTTTCTTCGTCGGCATCGGCGAAGTGTTCTAATATAATGTACGCATCTTTGTTTGTTTCCCGAATTTTAGCCGCCATGCGTTTTAATAACGCAATCCGTGATTCATCCCGTCTTCCCCACGCCTGTATGTCGTTAGGATTATTTCGTTGTGTAAAACCTTTTGATAAATCGAAACGATAACCGTCAACGTGGTACTCGCTTAACCAATATTTATTTACGGAATCTACGAACGCTTGCGTGTATTTGCTCTCGTGGTTAAAATCATAACCGACGTTAAACGGGTGCGTGGCATCCACGTTAAACCACGGACTTTCAGCCGTTGGTTTGCCGTCTTTAAAATACATTTTTACCATCGGGTTTTGCCCAAAAGCGTGGTTTAGTACCATGTCTAATAAAACCACAAAGCCTTGTTGATGAGCGGTTTGGATGAAATTTTTCAAATCGTTTTTTGTGCCGTAATACTTATCAGGAGCGAAGAGATAGGAGGGATTGTAGCCCCAGGACTCGTTTCCTTCAAATTCCATGATGGGCATTAATTC
>JANQUM010000002.1:1316-2394 GCA_030731175.1 Spirosomataceae bacterium | reverse complement strand
AAAATATCAAATCCTAGATATAAATAACATAAACACATATTCGTATAATAATTAGGTCGGCTTGTAAATCAGTCAAGTATGATAGACTTGAAAAATCGAAGGTTTTGTAATTCTTTTCAAAATTAACCCCTTGAAAAGTCTCTATCTTAACTTCAGGGTTTAAGGATTGTAATTGAATACTAATCAAACGTAAAAAATCTTTGTCCGGAGCTGATGCAGCCATTCCCCAACTACCATTCCACCCTCTCTCTGGTAATGGGCCGTGCTGCAAAATACTGTTTCCAACAATTATAACACGCTTAAAAAAGGTAGTGTAAACAACATTGGTATTTGCGGAAACTTTTTCTTTTATCCGCTGTCGAAATAATATGCTCACATTACCGCCAACCCTAACGGCGTTAAATTCAAACCAAGTTTTGCCGTTATCTACTGAATATTCAACTTTTGCATCGGCACTCACGTTTTCGACCGAAACTTGAGTTCCGTGCGGCACCAACCCTGACGCCGGAAGAACTCCAACGGGTTTAATATTGACGGTATCAAGCACATCTTTTCCAATTACTTCCGCCTTAATTTTGATGGTATCTGCGGGTGCAACGATAATCGGTTCGCTGACCGGTATGCGTATCGGGGAATCGTAAACAGGTATAATTGGAGAAATGAGTTCGGGTATTGGCAGGTCATCGCTGCGGTAGGTGCAAGCACTTATAAATGCAACAACGGCTATTAAACCCACTCTCTTAAAGGTTTTTGTACTCAGTAAGCTTTCGAAACTAAAATTCTTCCATTTTAAGGCGTGCTTTTCTACCAAATGCCATGAAAGGTAGCCAGCTGTGTAGCTTAATAGTACTGATAAAATCATAAAGACAAACATAGAGATATCTTTTCCTGCGTAAAAAATTATTGTCTGCTGGATTGGAAAACCGTAAATATAAACGCCGTAAGACGGATCTCCCCATTTGTTTATCCCATTAAGTTTTGATTTGATATTGGCGGCTGAGAATAGCAGCAATGGGAAAATAACTTTATCGGCCAAATAAATCAACGGGTAGATTTGAGTTGCAATTAACGCAAAGAA
>JANQUM010000002.1:0-1306 GCA_030731175.1 Spirosomataceae bacterium | reverse complement strand
TTGAGAAATCGAAATTCTTGACTTGTAAACGTAGAAAAGCATCCCGATTGCGAAGCAGGAGGTAAAATTTACAAAGTGAATTAACTTAAGCTCCAGAAAAGGTATCGTTTGTGGTAATTGATTGAAGTATATTGGAGTATACATTAAAGTGGTACCCACAATTGCGTAAATGACAACCACATATTTTAAACGCTCCATAGAAATTACCGCCAAAATCAATAGCGACAAGTAGCACGTAAACTCATAAGCCAATGTCCATAAAGTGCCAATAACTTCGTACGGTTGCGGATTGGTTGCAAATAATCCGCCAATTGTTCCATTTAACCGATAAAGCGATACGTTTTTAAAGAACAAATACGTTTGCGGGTCGCTAAAATATTGCTCCAGTGGCATCGTTGTGAGCAAAGGACCTAACAGCAAAACGCATACAATTAGCAACCCAATGAGTCCTGGGAAAATACGCAAACACCTTTTAATAAGATAGTTTAGTACGTTAGGTGAGCGGTTGAAACTACTCAGAATCAAGTATCCACTAATGTAGAAAAAAACCTGAACACCGATATAACTGAACGGAAAATGACCATTTGTAAATAAGCCAAACCAATCTGCATTATCAGCTAAACCTTTAAAGGCGTAACAGTGCGTGATTAGAACCAGACCGCTCGCCACGAATCTATAAAAATCAAAATTATTGACGTTTTTTGTCATGCGTTCGCTTTATTATTCTCATTTACAAAAAATGTACACTCGACCTAATACCTGTTCAATTTGAAAAGAGTTTTACTGAATTTTATTACCGCAAAAGTACAAAACTTCGCACAAATAAATAACACAAACTAACTCTTCGGTGGCTTCATTGCTAAACGTAGCGGGGCTTTTGGCTCCTCAAAGTCACCTATTATTCTATCCAATTGGGAAATAAATGCGGGTAGCGTTTTCTATGCAGAAATTTCGGGGTGCATTTATCGCCTGTTTTTAAGTTCTAAATCAACGTATAATAATTCTAAATCCCCATCAATTCCTTTTCAAACGGAATTTTTCGTAATTTTACGTCGTTTTAATAATAGAAATTATTCACTCAAATAAATATAAATACTTATGGCATTTGATTTTGACATGATCAAGCAGGTGTACGCCAAATTCCCCGAAAGAGTTGCGGCCGCCCGAAAAATAGTAAACAAACCCTTAACGCTCTCTGAGAAAATACTCTACGCCCACTTGTGGGATGGCGAAGCAACCACGGCGTTTACTCGGGGAAAAGATTATGTTGATTTCGCTCCCGACCGCATTGCGTGTCAGGATGCCA
>JANQUM010000001.1:858-2402 GCA_030731175.1 Spirosomataceae bacterium | reverse complement strand
GTCTTTCAAATCCATCTTTAGTCAAGTATTTTCAGTGACAAAAATATCGAAAACGTATTAGCGTAAGTAGTATTAATCGAATTGGTTTCCGACAAAATACCTAAATCACTATTTATCAATATATTATATTAGATAACTTATTTCTTTAAAATCGAATTCCTTTACCGTTTTTGGTGTTTTTACGATTAATTTGCCCGTTGGGCTGACGTCAATTATTTGCCCAGCAAGGGTTTCATCGCCCACTTTATAGCTGTGCCATTCCTCGAATCTAAAGAGGTTTTCAACGTATATATTTTTTTGTTCAGCGGTTTTTCTGGCTTTTAATTCGAGAAATCTTTTCTCAATAAATTCGGCAAGGTTTTCGATTAAACGTTGAATATCCTGCTCTTTCCCATTCATTTCGATGCGTAAAGAAGTGGCATTCGGGCTTTCAAAACTAAGTTGATTTATATTAAGACCGATTCCAATAATTGACCAGCCGATGTAATTACCGATAAGCATATTTTCTATCAAAATTCCGCCCATTTTTTTATCGCCAACGTAAATATCATTCGGCCATTTTATGCTCAGGTTTTGAAGTTGTTTTGCGTTTAATAAATCGTGAATTGCTAATGATATTGCGATGTTCAGGTCAAACTGCTTACTGGCGAGCAAAAACGACGGTTTCAGCAAAACCGAAAGCGTAACATTCATGCCCGGATGAGCCTCCCAATTATTGCCCCGCTGCCCCCGCCCAGCCAGTTGGTTATCAGTGATTACGAATGCCCCTTCAAATGCCTCTTTTTGTTGAATCATTTCAGCGGCTAAGTCGTTAGTAGATTGACAGCTCGGAAAGTATCGGACGTTTTTGCCTACGAATAGTGTTTTGGGGTGAATTTTATACAACTTTATTTGTTAATTTAGCGTTCTGAAACCAAACGAGATTTCTCCGTGAAACTGTTTAGTTAAACACAAAGTATCTTATTGAGTACAAAAAGACAAAAGTAATACCAAAGCGTCCTGAATGAAAGAAAAGAAAGTGGATTTAAGCAGTGAAGACCTCAGCAACCTTGTTATTAAGGGAATGCTCGAAAAAAAAGCTGCTAATATAATCTTATTAGATCTCCGAAAAATAAACAACACCATCACAGATTTTTTTGTGATATGTTCGGGTAGCTCAGATACCCAAATAGATGCCATTGCAACGTCAATTGACGAAGAAGTTTACAAAGCCTCTGGTAATTCACCGTGGCATAAAGAAGGCCTCCAAAACAAAGAATGGATACTTCTGGACTTTGTAAACGTGGTTGCTCACGTTTTTAACAGCGAGAAACGGGCGTTTTTTGACATCGAATCGCTTTGGGGCGACGCCGAAACAACGGTAATCGACGAGAGCTACGCCGCTGCATAATAATGGTGGTGAATACCCCTCCTAATTTATAAAAATCTTTAGTAAATAGTATAGCTAAGTAATGTCAGAAGATAACAGTAAAAAAGACAAAAAAAGCAACTTGCCAAAGTTGCCAAAAAAACCGGTTCAAGGTCTGTCTCTTATACACATCTCG
>JANQUM010000001.1:0-848 GCA_030731175.1 Spirosomataceae bacterium | reverse complement strand
CCGGGTGGATTACAAGGTTGGATTGTTGCGGCGTTAATTATGGGAATCGTAGGTTTCCTAATTTTCTCCCGCTCCGAAGAACTCACACCAATAAAATATAAGCAACTCGAAGAAATGGTGCTTGACGGCGACGTTCAGAAAGTATCCATTGTGCAGAACTCAGACTTTGTGGAAGTTACGCTTACCAAAGAAGCCCTGCAAAAAGCTGAGTACAAAAATCTATTGGGTAATAACCGATATAAAGGTGGCGAAAGTGCTCAAATCAAACTCGAAGTGGTGAACGAAACCGTTTTTTCAAGCGACTTCAAAGATTTCCTCGAAAAAGCGAATATTTCGGACAAATACCGCTCACAGCTGTACCCTGAAACCACAAGAAGACCAGACTACGTAGAAATGTTGTTGAGCTGGTTACCGATTATTTTCTTTATCGGACTGATGTATTTCCTCATGACCCGTATGAGCGGTGGCGGCGGACCCGGCGGAGCATTGTTCAATATCGGAAAGTCAAAAGCAGCATTATTCGATGCTGATAATAAAGTTAAAATCACGTTTAAAGACGTAGCCGGACTTGATGAAGCAAAAGAGGAATTGACCGAGATTGTGGATTTCTTAAGAAAGCCAAACAAATACACCGAATTGGGTGGTAAAATACCGAAAGGAGCCTTACTTGTAGGCCCTCCGGGAACGGGTAAAACCTTATTAGCAAAAGCAGTAGCCGGCGAAGCAAGCGTACCTTTCTTCTCACTTTCGGGTTCTGATTTCGTAGAAATGTTCGTTGGAGTTGGAGCGGCACGGGTTCGTGACCTTTTCAAGCAAGCCAAAGAAAAAGCACCTTGTATCATCTTTAT